>JAOABV010000020.1:7483-13858 GCA_026418155.1 candidate division WOR-3 bacterium
AATTTCAAAAAGCAGAAGTTTTTTATTATTGCTCAAATTCAATTACATTACAAGTTAAAGTTCTTTCAATCCCTTCAATTGGTTGAATTTTGTCAATAATTAATTTGCCGATGGCATTAAAATCAGAACCTTGGACAATCGCAATTATATCATAAGGTCCGGCAATAGCATTAACCTGGACTACTCCAGGAATTTTTGAGAGTTGCTCATAGACTTTCCTTGCCATACCATGGGCAACAGTTATTAAGATAAATGCAGTTGCTACCATTTTATCCTCCTATTCAGTAGTGAGTAGCGAGCAGTAAGGGAATAAGGGGTCAATTATCGCTACTCGTTCCTCGCTACTTTTAATATTACCAAATACCTGTCTTCAAATACTCATCACAGGCACGGGCTGCAATTCTGCCAGCACCCATTGCCAAAATAACTGTTGCTGCACCGGTAACAATATCACCGCCAGCAAACACACCTTTTTTGGTTGTTTTACCTGTTTTTTCGTCAGCAATAATATTGCCGTGTTTACCAATTTGTAAACCAGGGGTTGTTTGCGGTATTAATGGATTCGGGCTTTGACCAATTGCCACGACCACCGTATCAACCGGTATTCTAAATTCAGAATTAGGAATTGCAATCGGCCTTCTGCGACCTGAAGCATCGGGTTCGCCTAGTTCCATTCTGATACATTCCATTTCTTTAACCCAGCCATTTTCATCACCGTAATATTTAACGGGTAAAGTTAAAAATTCGAATTGGACACCTTCTTCTTCCGCGTGATGAATTTCTTCAATTCTTGCCGGCATTTCAGTTTTACTCCGGCGGTAGATAATCATTGATTTTTCTGCACCTAATCGCAAAGCAGTCCTGGCTGCATCCATTGCCACATTACCACCACCAATAACGGCAACTCTTCTGCCCCGAACAATTGGCGTATCGTATTCTGGAAATAGATATGCTTTCATCAAATTAGCCCGGACTAAATATTCATTTGCCGAATAGATACCGTTAAGATTTTCGCCGGGAATATTCATAAACCAAGGCAGTCCAGCACCAGTACCGATAAAGACCGCATTAAATTCTTGAAGTAACTCATCAACAGTTTTGGTTCGGCCAACAACAAAACTGGTAATTAATTTTACCCCCAGACTCTCAACATATTCAACTTCCCGTTGAACAATTGCCTTAGGCAGTCGGAATTCCGGGATACCATAAACTAAGACACCTCCAGCTTTATGCAAGGCTTCAAATATCACAACTTCATAACCTAATTGTGCCATATCACCAGCAAAAACTAAGCCTGCAGGACCTGAACCGACAACTGCAACCTTTTTACCTGTTGGCGGATGTTTCGCCGGAATTTCCAATTCACCTTGACTGGCTTCCCAGTCAGCGGCAAAACGTTCTAATCGACCAATCGCCACCGGTTCCATCTTTTTACCTAAGACACACTCTTTTTCGCATTGGTCCTCTTGAGGACAAACACGACCGCAAATTGCGGGTAAAACATTTTTTTGTTTTAGGATTCTTATCGCGGACTTAAAATCTTTTTCCGCAATTTTACTAATAAAGCCGGGAATATCAATTTCAACCGGACAACCACCAATACACGGAGGCTTTTTACAGGATAAACATCGCTGAGCTTCTAAAACTGCTTCTTCAGACGTGTAGCCAAATGGAACTTCCTTAAAATTTTTAATTCGTTCTTGGGGTGGCTGTTCTCGCATTGGTGTTTTTTTAGGACTTGGTTTGGGCATGACTCATCTCCCTTGACATCTGCAACCAGCAATCTGTTTATCAAATAATTCCATCGATTCTTTTTCTTCTTTTAGATAGGTATTCAATCTTTTCATCAGTAAATCAAAGTCTACTTTGTGGCCATCAAATTCTGGACCGTCAACACAAGCAAACTTAGTTTCACCGCCAACTTCAACTCGACAGACACCGCACATACCAGTAGCATCAAGCATAATTGGATTTAAACTGACAATCGTTTTGATGTTATAGGGACGAGTAGTGTCTGATACGGCTTTCATCATAATTACTGGGCCGACTGCAAACACGCAATCTATCTTTTCACCTTTCTCGATTATCTTTTTTAAGGCATCAGTGACAAATCCTTTTTCACCATAACTGCCATCATCCGTTGTAATATAAAGTTCGTCTGAGACTGATTTCATTTCATTTTCCATTATTATCAGGTTTTTATTTCGGGCACCGATTATTGAGATTACTTTGTTGCCAATTTGTTTTAAGGCTCGGGCGACAGGGAATATTTCCGGTGTGCCAACACCGCCGCCAATGCATACAACTGTGCCGTATTTTTCTATTTCCGATGGTTTTCCTAATGGACCAATTAAATCTAATATCGTATCCCCGGGGTTAAGGGTTCCTAATAATTTAGTTGTTTTGCCGACTTCTTGAAATACAATCACTAAAATTCCTTGGTCTTTTTTGGCATCAGCAATTGTAAGGGGAATTCTTTCACCGGTTTCATTAATTCTTAAAACCACAAATTGACCAGGTTCGGCTTTCTGCGCAATCAACGGCGCATCAAACTCAAATAGTTTTATGTTTGGTGCTAATACTTTTTTAGATAATATTCGGAACATAAGTGCTGTCATTATACTAAAATCTGCTTGTTTGTCAATTCTAACATAGATGTATTCTATTTTTCTTATTATTTATTAAAATTGTCTATCATAGGAAGATACACCTTTATTTTTTCACCATATCAAGTCTAAATTTACACAAAATATATACACTACCCTTTATGGAAGAAAAAAGAATTTTCACAAAATTCTTGACGCTACTCTTTACATAATATATCAATACTAAATTTACCCCAAATATTTACCCCCTTGCAGCGGAAAAATTAATTTCAAAAAGATTCGATGAAATTCGGATTAGCGAAATGGGTCATAGCCAGCGAATTTTAATATTCTTGAGCACTCTTCCTTTCCAGACTAATTTATTAATTATTGCCAAATAAATTGAGCGTATGCCAATAAATATTGCAACTATGACTATTATTGGATATAAAAGAAATATGTGTAAGGGAAGACCAAATTTAATCGAGGTCAATAACCATAATATAATTGTGAATAGCATTGAGACCGCAGAACAGAGGAAAATATTGTTGAAATTATGTGTTATAATTGGTTTAATTAAATTACTAATGGGATGAAAAGTAATTAAACCCATCCAAAACCAAACAAATAGTGCAATCAAAATCTTATAGCCAAATAATGCAAAATAATTTTTGGAAAAACCTTCTAAGGCTTCAGAGAAACTATAGTACATTCGGCTCGATATAAGATGTGAAGCATCGAATAACCGCCATTTGCCTCCTTGCGCTTTTGTTATCCGAGCCAATTCGACATCTTCAACTGCACTATGTTTCACTGCTTGGTGACCTCCGATTTTACGGTAAAATTCCCTCTTAAATAGCATAAACTTCCCATTGGCCGCAGAAAATGATTTTGTTTTAGGAAACAAGTAGGCAATTGCTAATGGTAAAATTGTAAAAACACTCCAGACAATAAAAGGAACGGTAATTTGCTCACCGAATGTCTTTACTTGATTCCGATTAACTGCTGTGATTAAATCCGCATCGGTTGCTACAAACGCCGAGACGGCACAGGAAAGTGTTTGAGGACTAAAAACGGTATCCGCATCAGTAAATAAAAGCAACTCACCTGTCGCCATTTGACTTAATTGATAACATGCCCAAGACTTTCCGATCCAACCTTCCGGTAGTGGTTTGCCTTTAATAATTGTCAATTTTTCTGATTTAATCTGATGCAATATTTCACCCGTGCGGTCTTCGGAATTATCATCTAAAACAATTATTTCATAATTAGGATAAGTTTGTGTCCGTAATGAATCGAAACAAAAAGCAATTGTTTTTTCTTCATTTCGGGCCGGAACTAAAACGGATACTTTGGGTTGTTTAGATGTTTTAGGAAATTTTTCTAATCGCTTCATCAATATTATATTGGTCAGTGCGATTAGCATCTGCACCGAGATAAAAATTAAGATGCGATAGGAATCAATAAAAGGGAAATACCAATGATGAGACATATCTTTGTTCTTAGCGACTCTGGATAATAAGTAATTTATTTTTAGTTCTCATAAAAGGCGGTGTTCAAGATAACGGCTCTTTGTAATGTTATTTTTCATAACCCACCATCTGTAATTATTGACAAAAATACACCCTTAAACTTATTGATTTATAAATTATCTTCTACTGAAACCGTCTTTAATTCTTTCCAGATTTTAATCAGAACAATTCCGGTGTTTGTAGTGAAAATTAATATCATTATTGAAGAAAAATTTCTAAGAATGAGATAGACTAAAACACTAAGCATACCAGCAATTGTGTTTATCGTATCATTCTTAATTTTTAATCCGAATTTAAAAAATAAAAGCATTAGTCCTAAGATGGTCGGAACTTCCCAAAGGGTCAATGCGACCCAAATACCAAAAGTTGTCATTATTGCTTTGCCACCTTGAAAATTCAAAAATGGAGAAAATGCGTGTCCTAATACTGGCGCAATTGCAATGGGAATTAAGCGAAAATCATTTATGTTTAAGACACGATTAACAAGAAAGACCGGCAGAAAACCTTTAAGACCGTCTAATAACATTGATGGTACACCGATCATCCAGCCACCGGTTCTCCAGGCATTAGCAACACCAGGGTTGCCATCACCAATTTTGCGAATATCAATTTTTTTAATTTTCCCCAGCCAATATGAAAACATTAAAGTACCGCAAAAATAACTGCTTATGGTTAAAATAATAATTTTAGCCAATCTAATCAAATAAACTATCAGGTAAAGATTGATGGAATTGATATTCCGAATATATTTCCTGCATTTTGATGAACTTATGGGCAAGGTTCAGTATTACTTTTACGCGAATTTCCATTTCAAGACTAAACTTAGATGGTAATGAGTAGTTTTGATATTTTGAATAATTTAAAGTGCAATTGAAATGTTTCACTACGGATGGCAAATCCATCGGCTGAAATTGTATCTGGCTGATGGTCGTATCGAATTGCGAAATTTGGGCAGAACCGTTCAAATAACCGGCTTTTTTATATCTGGGTCTAAAACCGATTATCCAAACCTTTTCATTGGTATCTTCACCAATATAGAAAAAGTCATAATCGTTTCGGAATTTTTTATAAAAAGGCAACTTAAAATTTTCCGCCGACTGATTCTTTTTAGTCTGTTTTTCAATTTGCATTTTAGTCAATTTTTTACCATCAATGACCATTTCCAAATATTCACTTTTCTGTTTCTCTGAACCTTTCGAATAAATCCTTCGCAAAGAATTAATTGTTTTTGTAGTATCACCTGAAGCATTAATTTCAATATAAGAGAAACTACCGAAAAAGATAACATCGCCAATTTGTTCTTCAGTTAAATCTTGTTGTCGAAAGACTCCTTGCAGAATATAATTTAAGTTGTTGTTCTGTTCTATGCCGTTTACAGTTATTGCAATTAATATAATAACGATAAGCCGAGAATACATTTTCATTGATTAAAACTATAGTAAAAATGTTAAATAGTCAAGATAAAAGAATATAATAAAATATATTTTCTCGGCGTCTAATGTTTTTAAGACAAAAATAAATATTGATTAGGTAAGAATTTTAAGTTTTTAGAGTTAAACTAAAGGTGTCCGATATTTAACAGAAAATCGAGATAACATATATCGGCTTAGATACATAAAAGGCGTATCGATAACACCGATAATCCATTTCAAAACAATTTGGCCAATGATTAAAGAGATTATAGGCATTACACCATAAAAGGCTAAACTCACAAAGATGATACTATCTAAGGCTAAACTGGGAATATCACTAAAAACATTTCTAATCCATAAGAATTTACCTTTGGTCAGTTCTCGGAGTTTAGCATATAAGACCGCATCAATGTTTTCGGAGACTAAAAATGCTATCCAACTTGCCAAAGTAATTCTTGGAACCAGCGAAATAATATTACGCCAAGATTCCTGAAACTGCCAAAACGGTGCAGACGGAACAATTGTTCCCAGCCAAAGAAAAAGAGTCATTATTACTTGAGTAGTAAAAGCAATAAAAATCATTCGGTGAACCTCATACCGACCAAAGGCTTCATTGACAATATCCGTAATTTGGAAGGTAAAGGGAAAGATTAATACCGCAGCAGGTGCATAGAATGTTTTAAATCCTAAATTAAATGCCGCAATTTTGCTAGCAATGATTTGGGATAATGTCAAATATACGACATAAAGCGCAATGGCAAAATCGGACCGACGGTACCGCTTTATTGACCATGGAATAGCAATACTGGCAAATGTCAATGTTACAAGCCAAATTAAGATAATAAC
>JAOABV010000020.1:13865-19249 GCA_026418155.1 candidate division WOR-3 bacterium
GACCGACGGTACCGCTTTATTGACCATGGAATAGCAATACTGGCAAATGTCAATGTTACAAGCCAAATTAAGATAATAACCATACTTTGTTAAAAACCCAAAACCTTTTTGCGACAAGGATTATAACAATAATTAGTTATAAGTCAACGAATTTAATGTTAATTTTTATTATGGAAAAAACTTCTTTTTCCAAAGGGATTTGTTATGAGTTATTTGAGATGTTGCGAGAGTAATCTTAAAAGCGTATTAATATTACCATATGTTGTGAAAGTTTTTTCCAGCCGGACAAGAGTAATTTGATTATTTTTCAATGATACTTTTAATAGATTGAGTGCTTTGGCTTTAAGCCTGATTTCCGCAATAATAAATAGATTTTCAATAACATCAGGATATTTTCCAAATCGGTCTTTTAGTTCTTCTTTGATTAACTTTAATTCTCCCTCATTTTCTAAAGAGAGTAATCGTTTATAGATTGCCACTCGTTCGTAAGCATCGTTGATATAGGTTTCAGGGATATATGCGGAAACATCTAAAGAAAGTTCTGGTTCAGTTGGAGTCGCCTCGCCTTGCAATTTTGCAATTGCTTCTTTTAGCATTTGCTGATATAAAGTAAATCCAACACCGGCAATATGACCATGCTGTTCAGAACCCAAAATATTTCCGACCCCCCTTATTTCCATATCTCGCATGGCTAAACGAAACCCTGCGCCTAACTGAGAATAAGCCAGTATGGTTGCAATGCGTTTTTTCGCAGTTTCGGTAACTTCTTTATCGGGTATAATTAAAATACAAAAACCTTGCTTATCTGACCTCCCAACTCGTCCTCGTAGTTGATGTAAATCCGCTATGCCAAATTCGTGGGCACGATTAATAATAATTGTATTGACATTAGGCATATCTAAACCCGATTCCATAATTGCCGTAGCAACTAAAATGTCATACTTCTTATCAAGAAAATTGAGATAAATTTCCGCAAGCGCTTTTTCCGACAACTTACTATGGGCTACTGCAATCCGCCAGTTAGGATTTAAATTGTAGAGCCGCCGAGTAATGTCCTTAATCGATTCAATCCGATTATGAATAAATAGAACCTGTCCCTGCCGTGAAAGTTCTCTTTGAATCCTCTGATAAATAAATTCGTTATTCCAGGTTGTAACTTCAGTGATAATATCTTTTCTGCCAACTGGTGGTGTATGAATTGGCGAAATATCACTAATTCCGACTAAGGCTTTATACAAAGTTCGGGGAATTGGTGTTGCGGTAAGCATTAAGACATCAACGGTTGATTTTAATTTTTTTATCATTTCTTTTTGTTTCACGCCAAATTTCTGCTCTTCATCAATGATTAATAGGCCTAAATCCTTAAACGCAATCTTAGGATTTAAGAGCATATGAGTCCCGATAATAATATCGACCTTTCCGTTTCGTAAATCGGCAATAATTTTTTCTTGCTGAGTTTTAGAAATAAATTTTGATAACATTTCAATGCGAAAAGGAAAATCCACAAAGCGCTTCTTAAAAGTATTATAATGCTGATAACATAATATCGTAGTCGGTACTAAGACACAAACCTGTTTTAAGTTTGTCACCGCCTTAAAAGCTGCGCGTAGTGCAATTTCCGTTTTGCCAAAACCAGTGTCACCACAGACTAAACGCTCCATTGGTTTGACGCTTTCCATATCCCTTTTTACTTCGGCTAAGGTTTTTAATTGGTCTGGCGTTTCTTCAAAAGGAAAAGTCGCTTCAAATTCAGTTTGCCAGAGTTCATCTTGGCTTAAAGGTGTTTTAGTAGCAACAATTCGTTTAGCATAAATGTTTATCAATTCTTGAGCATAATCTTGGGCGGCTTTTGCGGCTTTAAGTTTAGTCAGTAACCAACTCTTAGTTCCGATACGGCTTAAAGTTGGTAAAGAATCATCAACTCCAATATAGCGTTCGATAAGACTAAGATTTTCCACTGGCACATACAATTTTTGCCCCTGGGCGTAATGAATCAACAAGAAATCTTTTTCCACATCATCAACTTTAATTCGTTTAATGCCCGCAAACTGTCCAATGCCATAATCAATATGAACCACATAATCACCTTTATTTAAAGCCAACAAATCGTCAAGAGGTTGACCCTTAAATTTTCGTTTGGGTAATTTCACAATCGGCTGGCCAAACAATTCCCTTTCCGCAATCACACAGAGATTATCGCTAAGAGCAAGCATTCCTAAACTTAAACTGCCTAAAAGATATTGAGGTTGATTGCCCAAAACACGCATCAATCGCTCTCGTTGATATTCATAAGGAACAACAATGAAATATTCCAAATGCGAGGCGTCAATTTCTGATTTTAATAATCGGAGGTTTTTAAAATATTGTGGTGGGGGATAAAAGTTAAAATTGAAATCACCCTTTTCGTTAGTTAAAAAAATACATTTAGCAAAACAATCAAATACCTCTTGATAATCATTTTGATAACTTACTTCCGATATAATCACACTGCTTTTTGGTAATATATCTATGAGTCGCTCTTTTAAGTCTTCTGGTTTAACTCGGCAATAGAATTCAATCTCATTCAATAAAGCAATTGACCGCTGGCTCAATGTATCAAAGTATCTTAAGGATTCAATCTTATTATCAACGAATTCAATTCTTATGGGATTTGTCTGATTATTGGGAAAAACATCAACAATACTACCTCGAACTGCATACTCACAAGGTTCTGAAACTAAGTCAACTCGTTCGTATTGACTATTTTCTAAAAACTCTAATAACTGACCGATTGGTAAATCCATATCTTTTCTCAATCTCATTTGATATTGTGAAAGAACTTTAACCTCAGGAACTAAAGTCAATAAATCTTCTTTTTTAATAATAATGATTTGAAAAGTATTATTACGAACTGAATTTAAATAATCAAACTCATTAGACTCAGCGGGATTAAATAAAATAATTTTTGGGGAGGGTAAAAACGACAAGAGGTCGGAATAAAGACTGTTTTTATTGTGGTCATCTTCAGCCAGATATATAATATTACTTTTAAGTTGTTTGATTATAGCAAGACAGATTAATGGTTTGGCACCAGCAAAACCCGTAACCGAAAAGAGCGAATCTTTTGCGGCCTTATCTAAAAACGCTTTGACTCGGTTTAGACGGATAAATCGCTGATACAAAATTTCCATATTCTATATAAAAAGTTAAAACCTTTAGGTTTTACTGGTATTCCCGATTATAATTCAAGGCAGAATTTTTTTTGTGAATTACAAAGATTTAAGAACCGCTAAAACTATATAATTGTTCAAAATATAGGGGGCGTTTTCCGCCCCCTTACACTACTTTTTCTTTGCCTTGGGCTCACTCTTTTTACAAGATGCCTTCGGCTTGGCTCGTTTCATACATGGCATAGTGCCTCCTATTTAGTACAATTTATTTTAACATAAAATAGTATTTTGTCAATCATAAAAATAGGTGGGTAATGTATAATAATTTGTGTAAATTGAGACTTGATATGTTAAAAAATAAAGTGCATCCTCCTATGATGGACAATTTTAATAATGAGAAAAAAAGAACACACCTAATGGAAGGAAAAAATTTTTGATGCTACCATAAAAAAATTGGGGGTGGTTTAGGCTCTTTATTGATGGCAAGTCTATTTCTATTGGTTCAATTTCAGAAAGGATGCTAAAACAAGTGTTAGAAAATTTGAGAAAAGAAAAATTAACAATCGATATTTATACTTATATCTTTCGTTTAATTTATCTAAACGCCTAAACATTTTTAGGACTCGCTTACATCAGTTCTTGACAAATTATAATTCTTCAGCATACTTAAATCGTGACGATTGACGAATTTCAAAAATTGATTGAGCAACTCTATTATACCAAAGACAAAAAGCGTGGGCTTGAGGGAACTTTTATGTGGTTTTTAGAAGAAGTCGGCGAACTCTCAAGAGCAATCAGAAAAACCAAAAGCGGTAAACCACAAACAAAAAGAGAATTAGAAGAAGAGTTTGCCGATTGCTTTGCCTGGCTTATAACCTTAGCCAGTCTTACCGGCATTAGATTAGAAACCGCTATCCAAAAATACAAAACCGGTTGTCCTAAATGCCATAAAACACCTTGCAAATGTAAAGAAAAATGATTTTGCCTATTTTTAGATTTAATGAGTTAATGAGTTTTGGACACATCGCTTTGTTCAATTATTCAACTCAAAAACTCACCAACTCATCAACTCAATAGTTTGGAGGTTATTAATGAATATTTTTTTGATTTTATTATTGACTTTATCAATTGAACCTGTTACCAATATCAAAGCCTTTGATACGCCTAACGATGCGGGTAAAAGTATTACTGTGACTTGGACGCCCAGCATTACTGAAAATATCGATGGCTATCAAATCTTGCGCCGCGAAAAAGACCAAGGCTTTATTTGTATTGCCAGACTTTCTCCTTTCGAAAAACAATTCGTTGACGAAAAAGTAGTATCGGGCAAAGAATATTCTTATCAGATTGTTACTTATAAAATTATCGGTAATGACACACTACGAGCCTATTCCCTATCAACCAATTTTATCCGAAGTTCGGCACAATGGTTTAACACTAATCGCATAAATGTTCTAATTGGCATTATCATCTTTTTCAGTCTTATTCTTTATTTTATTTCTCGTGCTCGGCAGGGAAAAGAATTATTTATTCGACGCATTGCGGGATTGGATGCAGTTGAAGAAGCAGTTGGTCGTGCAACCGAAATGGGAAAACCAATCCTTTATGTTCCTGGGCTCTCATCCGTCAGTGATATTGCGACAATTGCTGCGATTAATATCTTAGGTGAAGTTGCCAAAAAGACTGCCCAATATGAAACAACCCTGATTGTGCCAAATCGAGACCCGATTGTTTATACAGTTGCTCGCGAAGTTGTAAAAGAAGCATATACTAATGTTGGCCGTCCAGATGTCTTTAAGCCGGAAAATATCTTCTTTATTACGGATAGTCAATTTGCTTATGCTGCGGCTGTGGACGGCATAATGGTGCGAGAAAAACCGGCAACTAATTTCTTTTTAGGAATGTTCTGGGCTGAATCTTTAATCTTAGCCGAAACTGGAGCTACAACTGGCGCTATCCAAATTGCTGGTACTGATTCCATTTATCAATTACCATTTTTTATCACGGCTTGCGACTATACTTTAATTGGCGAAGAACTCTATGCCGCATCCGCTTATCTTTCTCGCGAACCGAAATTACTCGGCTCTTTAGTTGGTCAAGACTACGGTAAGATTGTTATTGTCATTGTCATCTTTGTAGTTAGTATTCTAATGCTCCTTAGTGTTAAATTTCCAGTTTTGAATATCCTGAGGTTTTTTAATGTCAGTTAATCTTTTTTTCTATTATTCTGAGTAA
>JAOABV010000020.1:19346-27179 GCA_026418155.1 candidate division WOR-3 bacterium
TTTTCGAGCACGAACTAAAGAGGCGACTTTACTTTTGATTGCGGCATTTTTTGTGATGCTCGGAATGGTGCCTATTGGCTCTTCAATTTCACCCCGACTACCGGAATTCGCTGAGTGGATACTTTCTGTGCCTAATCTGGCAGCAAAAAGAGGTATTATGTTTGGTGTTGCTTTAGGTGCAATCGCTACTTCGTTAAAAATCATTCTTGGCATTGAACGCGGTTGGCTTGGCGGAGGAAAATAATTATGTTTAGTATTACTTTTTGGCACAGTTGCCTTTACGCTCAAGATTATTTTCGACCTTGAGCGTCTTCGTTTAGCGGAGGAAAATAATTATGAAAATATTTGAAAAATTAGCCAAAATTGACCGCAAAATCATCTTTGTCGTGTTGGCAATAGTAATTATTGTTCCCTTAATAAAGCCCATTGGACTGATAACTCGTGCCTCAAGTCGAGCAATGGATGTTTTTAATGCAGTTGATGCCATTCCTGAAGGAAAACCCTTGATGATTTCAATAGACTTTGACCCTGGCTCAATGCCGGAATTATATCCAATGTTAACTTCAATCCTTAGACACGCCTTTGCTAAAAACATTAAAGTCATTGTCCTGGGATTATGGCTCACAGGAATGGGATTGGGAGAACAAGCCTTAGCCACAGTTTCTCAAGAATACAATAAAGTATATGGTGTGGATTATGTCTTTTTAGGTTGGCGCTCTGGCGTTTTGCCAGTAGTTTTAGGTATGGGCGAAGATATTAAAAAAGCATTTCCTACTGACTATTACGGCAAACCGCTTGATTCTTTACCAATGATGAGTAGTATCAAAAATTATCGCGACATTCCATTTTTTATCACTCTCTCTGCTGGTGACCCGGGAATGAACACTTGGCTTGCCTATGCCCAAGCCCGATATGGCTTAAAAATGGGTGCCGGCACAACCGCAGTTTCTGCAGCCGACGCGTATCCTTTTTTACAGACCGGTCAATTAACTGGACTGCTTGGCGGCATGAAAGGCGCTTCCGAATATGAGTTCTTAGTTAAAGAAAAAGGATATAGTCAAGCCCGAACACCTGCCACCCAAGCCATGGATTCACAATCATTAGCCCATCTTTTGATTCTTATTCTCATAATTTTAGGAAATATTGGATACTTTTTCATTCGTCGGTCTCAAGGGAGGACAAAATGAATCTGGCAACAAGTTTTTGGACTTGGCTTGGTGCTTTTTTAACTTTTTGTATCTTTTCATTTTTATATCGCGACAATCCATTCTATAAATTTGCTGAACATCTCTTTGTCGGTGTTTCGGTCGGCTATTCAATATCTATTTCCTATCACAATGTGCTCTATCCGGACTTAATCGTTCCGTTATTCAAACACGGTCAATTATTAAATATTATCCCATTAGTTTTTGGATTATGTTATTTTGCTCGTTTTATTCCTAAAACTGCTTGGTTAGTAAGACTACCCATGGGCTTAGTTTTAGGTTTTGGCGCAGGTGCGGCAATACCGGCAACACTTCAGGCAAGTATTATCCGGCAAATTCAAGGTGCAGTATTAAAACCGGAAATCCTCCAACGCTGGGATTTCTTTCTTTGGGCATTAATCTCATTTGTTGGCGTGATCTGCACCATTATCTACTTTTTCTTCTCCAAAGAACGAAAGAAAACTACGCAAATTGCTGCGGAAATTGGTATCATCTATTTAATGATTGGATTTGGTGCCTCATTTGGCTATACGGTAATGGCACGTATCTCATTACTAATTGGCAGATTTCAGTTCTTATTGAAAGATTGGTTAGGAATTATTAGATAATAGATGCAAGGGCTCAAAATTAGCAGGTTAATTAAAACTGATTTTTTGTTCAATGCTCGTAAACCCATTATTTATGGCTCGTGTTTCGTCATTGATTGATAAATTGTGGTTTCTTTTGAAAGATTGATTAGGAATGATAAGATAAACAGATGCATGAAGCAAGAAATTAGCGTAAAAGTAAATTTTGTACCTCACTGTTTGTCTTCTATTTCTTTGGTAACAAGATGTATCTAACTATTGAGTGGTAGATTTCAGTTTTAATAAAAAGACTAACTGGGAATGATAAACTAAATTAAATAAAGATAATATGCAAAAACCAAAACATCTTTCTCCACAAAAAGTTTTTGCATATTTGATATCTGTTTTTAGTTTTTGGTTTTTAATATTTAATTCTGTCAATACTGCTCCTTTAGATAACATTCCTACTGATTCGTGGATTTATGAGGCAATCGATTACCTAAAAACAACTGGGTATATCAAGTCAATTCCGCCCATTAGTAAACCTTGGACAAGGCAGGAAGTTATAAACCTTTTACAAGAATCTAACATCAGTAAGACTTATTCCAATAATCAGGCCGGATTTTATATCCATCGACTATTAAGTGAATTTGCTGATGATTTGCAGATGGATATAAAAATCACTAAACGCAAACCGCTATTAAAACTCAATTATGGACCTGGTTCAATCAATATTAACCTCTTCTCAAGACTCACTTATAGTAAATTTCCTTTTCCTTTGACTCCATTTACTTATATACCATTTCCGGATAACCAGACTGGCTCAATTGGTGCGGTCTTTAATTTAGACCCTAATTCTAAGATTAGTCTCTATAATCGATATGAGATGACATTTTATAATAGAAAGATTCCCGACACCGCCGACCCATCAAGTCTACATGTTCCAAGAACCCGAGTAAAATCGTCAAGTAACTTTATGACCTTTGACCTTAAAGAAGCGTATTTATCATTTCCCTTTTATTTTATGACTGTTGAAATTGGTCGAGATTATTTATATTTTGGTCCGGGTTTTCGCAGTTCTGTTCTTTTATCTGATAATGCACCATCATTAGACCATATTCAACTAAGAACTGCAACTAAAAACTTTAAAGCTCTATGGTTTTGTGCTGGTTTATCGCCCTGGTATAACTATCACCGATTTCTTTCGGGACAGCGATTAGAAATCAGTATATCCAATATCCTGCGACTTGGTGGCACAATGTTAGTAGTCTATTCTTTTGACTCACTTCAAACCCGAGGCTTTTGGGGGTATTTGAATCCTATTATTCCAATCTATATGGAAGTTGCCAACACCGGTCACGATGATAATATATTATTTGGCTTTGATTTTACCACTTATCTTGCAAAAACGAAAATCTATGGTCAACTGGCTCTTGATAATTATGAGTTCAACACTAGACCAGAGCGACCGCCCAATTGTTATGGTTTAACTTTAGGCGCATATTATCCCTACCGGCAATTTGCTTTGCGCACCGAATATTCCAAAATTACAAGATACACTTATTACCATCGAATTTATCATATTGCTTATACTCAATATTCAATCCCCTTAGGACACATTTTAGGACCGGATGCGGATGAAATTTTCTGCCGATTAGAATATTATCCCTTAAAGACAGCGCGCATAAATTTCACTATATCTAAAATCCGCTACGGTGAAGGCAATTACGGTGATTTAGATAACAAAACCTGGGATGGAATTGAGACGCCTGTTAGAAATTTTCCTTCAGGCACAATTAAAGCCAAAATTTTTATTGGACCAGAAATATATTTTGAGCCCCATCTTAATTTTAGATTTCTCAGCGGAGTGTATTGGAACAATGATAAAAAAATTAATAGTTTTGCGAGATTCGAAATTAGATATTGATGTCAACTCTAAGCAAGACTTTGGAGTATCCAGATTTTTTATTAGTATCAAAGCCTCTTATTATAAAACATAAAGATCTTATTATAAAACATAAAGAAAGGTAACACTATGAAAATTCACGAATATCAAGCAAAAGAAATCTTTAGAAAATATAATATTCCCACAACCCAAGAAAAAGTTGCCGTTTCCTGGGAAGAGGCAAAAATTATTGCTCACGACTTAAAATTTCCTTTAGTGGTTAAAGCCCAAGTATTAGTTGGCGGCCGGGGTAAAGCCGGCGGTGTTAAAATTGCCCACAACGAAAATGAACTTGAATCCGTAGTAAAATCAATCTTAGGAATGAATATTAAAGGCTTGACTGTCAAAAAAGTCTTATTAGCCGAAGCGGTTAAAATCGATGCTGAGTATTATGTTGGTATCACGATTGACCGGGAAAATCAATCTCTTGTTCTCATCGCCTCAGCCTCAGGCGGTGTTGACATTGAAGAGGTTGCAGTTAAAACTCCAGAAAAAATCCTAAAAGAATCAATTACTCCTTTATTGGGCTTAAAATCATATCAGGTGCGCAATATTGGTTATGCTTTATTTGACAATTCGGAATTAGTAAATAATTTTACTAATATGGTAATGAATCTCTATAAAATCTTTATTGATTTAGATTGTTCCTTAGTTGAAATCAATCCTTTGGTCAAAAGTGATAATAAACTTATTGCGGTTGATGCCAAAATTGTTTTTGATGATAATGGACTTTTCCGCCATCCGGACATTGCCAATTTACGAGACTTAGATGCTGAAGAACCATCTGAAGTGCAGGCAAAAAAAGCCGATTTATCGTATGTCAAATTAGATGGTAATGTTGGTTGTGTTGTCAATGGTGCGGGATTAGCTATGGCAACAATGGATTTGATTAAACGATATGGTGGCAATCCGGCGAATTTTCTTGATATTGGTGGCTCTTCATCACCAGAAAAAATGCGAGAAGCAATGCGCATTATTACGGCCGATAGAAATGTCAAAGCAATCTTAGTCAATATCTTCGGCGGTATCACGCGATGCGATGATGTTGCGCAAGGATTACTTTGGGCAATGAGAGAAGAAAACATCTCCTTGCCAATAGTTGCTCGATTAGTCGGCACGAATCAAGAACAAGCGCGAGCATTACTTAAAAACTCTCCCATCATATTTGCCGAAACTATGACTGAAGCGGTAAAAAAAGTCTGCGCATTATTGAAGAGGTAAAATATGGCTGTTTTAATAAATGCAAATACCTCCGAGTTATTGAAAGGATAAAATATGGCAATTTTAATCAATGAAGATACCAAAGTTATTGTTCAAGGCATTACGGGAAGAGATGGTTCATTTCATACTCAGCAAATGCTGGAATATGGCACAAAAGTCGTCGGTGGTGTGACCCCAGGTAAAGGCGGAAGTGAAGTCTGCGGCCTACCGGTATTTAATACTGTTAAACAAGCCAAAACTGCAACTAATGCTAATACATCAATAATTTTTGTTCCTGCCCAGTTTGCTCCTGATGCGATTTATGAAGCAATTGATGCAGAACTTGATTTGGTTGTCTGTGTTTCTGAAGGCATTCCCACACTGGAAATGACAAAAATTGTGTCTTATCTTAAAGGAAAAAAGACTCGGCTCATCGGACCAAACTCACCAGGATTAATTTCACCTGGAGTATGTAAAGTTGGCATCTTACCCGCAATGGCATTTAAGAAAGGCAAAGTCGGCGTGGTTTCGCGTTCAGGAACTTTGACTTATGAAATTGCCAGTCATATTACCAAAGCCGGTTATGGTGAATCAACTGTAATTGGTATTGGCGGTGACCCGATTATCGGAACTAATTTTATTGATTGCCTAAAATTATTTCAAGAAGATAGGAAGACCGAAGCCATTGTCATTATCGGCGAGATTGGTGGCAACGATGAAGAGAAGGCTGCCGAATTTGTCGCAAAGAATATCACTAAACCAGTGTTTGGCTTCATTGCCGGACAGACTGCACCAGCGGATAAAAGAATGGGACATGCTGGTGCCATCATTTCTGGTGGCAAAGGCACTGCTCAAGAGAAAATTAAAGCCTTTGAAAAAGTTGGAATTACTGTAATCTATGAACCTGAGGAAATTAGCAAAAAACTTTCGGCTATTTTTGATGTTAAAACATAGTAGAAGCCTGGTAAGACAATCTTAATCACAAACGGAATCTAACAAGACACAAAGCCTAATGGCGATAAAATAGACCAAAACAAAATTAACTGTTTTTCCCACCATTCGGTAACATTCAAAATTTTCCTGAGTTTCCTTACACTCTAATTTGAGAATACTGAAAAGTCAATTCTTGCCATTAAACCTATTGAATTCACTAAATATTTCTCTTGTGTTTTCTGAAGGTTCCCTTGTGTGTTTCAGAAACTTCTAATTTTCCCCACTTGACAATATTTGAAAAAAGATGTAAAGTTTAAGTAGGGTGATACTTATGTAAACACCTCAAGAGGAAATATGAAAATGTGTAAGTGTATCATAATATTTGCGGGAGGCATAATCCCAACATTTTATTAGGCCAGATGGTAGAAATAATAATTGGTACAGACAGCACATATTCTTATCATGGACCACTGAATCGTTCCTATAATTATTCAACTCATGAAGCGATATATCTACAGTCAGAAATAGGCATATCAGGTGTAATTACACATATAGCATATTACAAACACTTATCAGTTGATTTGAGTCCAATTGAAAATGTCGCGATTTATTTGAAACATACGGGTGAAGAAATACTCGCAAATGGTATTTATTCATTAATGGGCTATACAGAAGTTTTTACCGGCACATTTACTAATAATGCACACCAAGGATGGATGGGAGTCAGTTTAACGACCTCTTTTCCATATAACAATTCTGATAATCTTCAAATCTTAATTATAAAAGGTTATCAAGCATACTTAGCCATACAACCTATTTGGTGGCGATATACCACAACATCACCAATATATCGGACAAGACAAGCATACAATGACAACACTCCTCCAACAAATCTAAACCAAACCTATAACCGACCAAATATAAGATTAATGATAAGGCAGGTTTCAGACCTTATTGAAAACGATTTTAATACTCATCTGATTATATCTAAAATCAGCGCAACCCCTAATCCATTCACTAATAAGACTAATATCTCATTTAATCTTTCTGAAGCACAAAAGGTCTCATTGAAAATCTATGATACTAAAGGAAAACTTATTAGAACTTTAGTTGATGGGGTGATGAGTTCAGGAGTCCATAATATCACTTGGGATGGCACAGACGAACATAGACTTAATGTGGCTAAAGGCATTTATTTCTACATTCTTGAAACACCAAAGCAAAGGTTTAGTAAAAAGTTAATTTTGATGAGGTAGCATATGAAAGGTGTGATTATAATAATAATGTTGTTTATAATAAGTTTATCCGCACAGCAAGTAGAAGTAATAATTGGCACCGATACAACAAGTTCTTATGCTGGACCAATAAATCGTTTCTATAACTATTCTGGGCACGAAGCAATTTATCTGCAATCAGAGATCGGTCATTCAGGTAATATAACCCACATTGCTTATTATAAACAACGCGGTGATAATATTGACCCAATAGAAAATGTTACGGTTTATATGAAACATACTGCTGATACATCGCTTGCAACCACTTTACTCTCATCTGTTGGTTTCTCTATAGTGTTTAATGGTGCATTTCCTAATAATTCAACAAATGGTTGGATGGAAATCGCATTAACAACTCCTTTTCTCTATAATAATACAGATAATCTTCAGGTCTTAATTTTAAAAGGTTACCAGCCGTATATTCCGGTACCGCTCTGTCCTTACTATCGTTATACTTCAACTTCGCCAGTTTATCGATGTAGACAAGGAGGTTTAGATGCCCTTCCTTACCTAATTCAAACTTTCAACCGTCCCAATATTAAGTTAACAATAGTGCCATCTATTTCCCTTACAGAAAATAATTTTACTAATTTGATTGAAACCGAAGTCAAGGCAAATCCTAACCCAGCCATCAATAAGACTAATATCTCATTTAATCTTTCTGAAGCACAAAAGGTCTCATTGAAAATCTATGATACTAAAGGAAAACT
>JAOABV010000021.1 GCA_026418155.1 candidate division WOR-3 bacterium
GGCTAAGCTTTATGCCAGGTTCCCGTCCATCCGAAGTAAACCGTAATTTACTATTAATCTTAAGAATTATCCATCATTTACAAAAAGAATATCCTAAAAAATTTGAATATATTATATTAACAGATAAAAACAATGCACATCTGCCTAAAATCCATATTGGAACACAATACAAATACGAACTGATGGCGCATTCCAAACTTATCGTGCTTTGTAGTGGCACTGCCAGCATTGAATCGACAATTCTCAACACTCCTTTCATATCATTTTATCAACTCTCCCCTATTACCCATTTAATAGCAAAAAAAATATTAAAAACACCTTATTTTACTCTGACAAACATAATTGCAAATAAAAAAATCGTCCCAGAATTTGCCCAACCAAAATTTAATATTTTATACGATAGTATTACATATCACATTAATAATGGGAGGCTTTTGAAAGACATTAAAAATCAATTACAAGAAGTAAGCCAAAAACTTGTAATACCTAACTGTGGCTCCAAGATCGCAAGAACCATAATTAATTTCAGTGATTAATTAGCCGGATGCTGATTACCACCCAAAATCCTAAATTTATTAACCAATCCAATAAAGATAAATTGCTATTATTATTCTTTCTATAATTTACTAATTAACCAATTTGCCCAATAAAGATATACTTGCTGTCATTATTCTTTATGTTGTCAGAATAATGTTGTTCAAATTGATAAAGACTATAAATTTGGACCTATATTCCAAACCGAGTTAGCAAATGTTACTGAATCATAGAATAATAACCTAACCTCCCAAAAAACAAATCACAAAATCTTACTAAATCAGAAGGTAATATAACCTAAATTCCAAAACAATCGAACAAATATTTCTAAATCAGAGAATAATATAACCTATGCTCTCAAAAAAGTCACTAAATATTCCTGAAATTGGAGAACAAAATCTAATAAGAGATACACCATGAAATTAATTTGTGGGCTATTATAAGCTAACATCATAGATTTCGTTCGTTTTCTCCAAATTTATTATAAAGTCTTCTGCTGAGAATTTAGTCTTGGCTAGCCGCATCTTAGTTCTTTATTAAGAGTATCATAGTAACGATTACGCAAATGTCAGATGGTGCTTATTTCCTTCTCGAGACACAAAGTCGCATACAAATTAGCCAAAAAATTTTTGTCAAAATCTTTTTAACCAATAAAATAAGTAAAACTTCTTTACCTTATGATAAGAGTTTTGTGCTCGCCTAAACAATCAATTTTTCCTTAATGAGAGTTCAGCGAAAGTCAATTTTGTTACTGAAAGTATCAAAATCATTGAAATACCGTCAATATTTGTGTAAATTCTGTTAAAATAAAGATAAACATTCTTCTTTTTAATATTCCGAATCTTTCTTGCAATTTTCTTTATTATCAATGGTTTCAAGGACTTTTTCAGAGGTCTCATTAATATCTACTATCAAAACACTTTGATTATTAGATAAATCTTCTGAAACCTCATTAATATATACTATCAAAACACCTTGATTATTAAATAAATCTTCTGAAACCTCATTAATATATACTATCAAAACACCTTGATTATTAAATAAATCTTCTGAAACTTCATTAATATATACTATCAAAACTTCTTGATTATTAAATAAATCTTCTGAGACTTCATTAATATTTACTATTCAAACATCTTGATTATTAAATAAATCTAAATACAATTTATCTAATGAAATATCTCTTGTTATTACTTGTCCTCTCGACTATTCTTTGGGCAAAGAACATCCATTGTGATGCTGATACTGACTGTTTTTATCTTCCCCAGAAAATTATCAATACTAATAAAAAGGTTCCTGCCTTATTATACTTAAGTTGCACTGGTGCTGTCAAATCAGATTTAGATTCCATCAAATTCATTGGTGATAGTTTAGGTTGGGTGCTATTTTCTTGTCACAAAAGCCGTAATCACCGTGATGTTTTGCTCAATGACAAAGATATTGTCAGAACTTATCAAAAAGCAATTAGAAATTATCCTATTGATACCACTAAAGTATTTATTTATGGATTTTCTGGTCAAGGTGTCCAAGCATTATTAGAAATGTTTCTTCATCCGACAATGTTCCGAGGTGTTATAACTGAATGCGCCCACGCTCAAGTTTTATTATTCGCTCCTTGGGACAGATTAAAAAATAATTTGATTTTCCTCATATCAAGAGAAAAAGATTGGAATCTCAACGCCAATATTCTGATGCACCAAAAATTTCAAGAGCATGGCATTAAAGATACTATAGCAGTAACTCCAGGCGAACATTCGATTGGAACTGCTCAAGATTTATTTAAGGCCGTAAAGTGGTTAAGACAGAACTACTGATTGCTTTATAATAATATTCGATCACATCCAAATTGTCTAAAGCATAGACATCCACTATTATTAAAAGATTAAATTATTCTTTTAATCTTGTGAGTGCGGTTAAAACATTTAGGTATTAAACGCATTAGTAATGGGCATTCTCCGGCCAAAACCGAATGCTTTAGGCGTAATCTTGATACCTAATGGTGCTTGGTGTCGCTTGTATTCATTATGGTCGACTCGCCGAATAATCTCGGCAACAATTTTCTTATCAAATCCTTTTTTGATGATTTCGTCTTTACTTAAATTTTCTTCAATATAGTAATAAAGGATTTTATCTAAGATTTCATAGGGCGGCAAATCGTCTTGGTCTTTTTGGTTTGGTCGCAATTCTGCGGACGGCGCTTTTTCAAAAATATTTTTGGGAATTAACGAAGTTTTTGCTTGGGCATTAATAAAACGGCACAATTTATAAACTAAGGTCTTGGGAACATCTGAGATTACTGCTAATCCGCCCGCCATATCACCATATAAAGTGGAATAACCTACTGCCAGTTCTGATTTATTACCAGTACTTAATACCAAATAGCCAAATTTATTTGAAAGCGCCATCAGAATATTACCTCTAATGCGGGCTTGAATATTTTCTTCTGTGGCATTAAAAGGTAATCCCTTAAATTGTTCTGATAATGTTTTTAGATAAACTTCATAAATTTCATCAATAGGTATTCTTAAAGGCTGAATTCCTAAATTATGTGCCAAAAGAGTTGCATCAATTTTGGATGATATTGAAGAAAACGGTCCGGGCATAATTACTGCAACAACCCGATTACGACCTAAGGCGGAAACGGCTAAACAGGCGACCAGGGCGGAATCAATGCCACCGGAAAGGCCTAAAATCACCTTATCAAAACCATTCTTGTTAACATAATCTCTCAATCCTAAGACAAGGGCAGAATAGACTTCAGCAACTTCTGATTCTTTTATCTCCATCCTCGATACTTTCTTGTCCAAATCGACTATGATAAAATCTTCTTCAAATCTTTTTGCTCTGCCAATCAGTCTTCCTGTCTCGCTATAAACAAAAGAACCGCCATCAAAAACCAAATCATCTTGTCCGCCAACTAAGTTGGCATAGACAAAGGGCAAACGATATTTCCGTGCTCGGTTTTTGACAAGTGTAGTTCTTAATTTATATTTACCAATATAAAATGGCGAGGCGGAAATATTAACCATTAAGTCGGCTCCTTTGGCAATTAAATTCTTTATTGGTTCGTCATCTCCCCAAATATCCTCACAGATGGTTATACCTATCTTTTGTTTGTTAATCTTAAAAATATTATATTCCTTGGCCGGCGCAAAATATCTCTTTTCATCAAAAATATCGTAATTGGGCAAATAAGTTTTCGCCTGATGTCCGATAATTCTACCATTATTTATAATTAGTCCAACATTATATAGGGTATATCCAGGGAAATGTGCGGTCATTGATACATCAAAACTTATTGGTCTTATAATCTTTTTGCTTGGCAAAACTGTGCCTAAGATTACCGCAATTCTCTTAGAATTCTTAGCAATTAACCTAACATTTTTCATAATCTCTTTAATAAAATCTTTTTTTAGCAATAAATCCTTTGGGGGATAACCACAAATTGCCAGTTCGGGAAATATAATTAAATCAACCTTTTTTGCTTTTGCGCGACGAATATAATCGATAATCTTCTCAGTATTGCCTGATATATCTCCGACAACGGAATTAATTTGAGCTATACCTATTTTCATACTTTTGCCGCCACGGATTATTAAGATTGTATAAGATCTTGGTTCTAATCCGTCTAACCTGTGGTTTCACTACTATTAAATATTAACATATTTATAAGAATTTGTCAAGAGTAAAGATACGACTTAAAAATAAAGCAGATCCGAAGAGTACTGAATATCCGAAAAATAATGATACGATTTTGGTGAAGTTTAGAGATATTATCAATATTTGCGGAAAATCTGATAGATTAAAGATAAACATACTCTTATCTTCCCGTTTTTAATTTTCAGGCCCGCAATTTATATTGATAAACAATTTCTGTAACCGACTCAATTATATCTTCTCTATAACCACGGGCTTCCCTGGGATCTTCGGTCACCTCATAAGTAAGCCGGTCGGCAAGCCAGGGGGCAAGCCGAGGGGCATACCTCTCGGCAACCCACTGGCTTACCTATCCGGTTATCAAATCTATAGAATTTTAGATTGCCCTTCCGGTTATCAAACTCTTTAACTGGTAGATTATCAACAGGATAACAGATGAGGTCGCATAGACTTCTGCCTACTGAGTCAAGCAGACCGGCTATTAAGATAGTCTCATTGGTTGACTGATTAAGATCTTAGGTTTATGATATGTTTAACCCATATTTTAACCCTATTTAGAACCGATATTTAATCTGCACTATCCAATCTCGTAAATATGCAAGGTTCCAGGAATTATAAATATCAAGGAATAGTTTTCTGTTAAAATTAAAGCCCAAACCAAAAGAGTAATTTAAGTCTATTCGTTTATTAATAATATCAGGAAAAGTTCTCCATTCAGTCCTTAATCCACTTCTTTCGTATAACAACTTTGGATTCAACCCTGCACGCATTATCAATGTCGGCATTATCTTATATTCAAACTATATCCTAAATACGATGGTGAATTAAGGTAGTCATCGTAATAATATTTATGATAATATCCGGTTCCCGAATAATTCAATTGATTATGAAAACCAACCGCAAGACTTGAGATAAAAGTCTTAGGAAAAAGAATGGTCAGTGAAGGCAAATTTTTATAATAGGTAAAATTAAGATAATTAGATTTTAACAAAGGAAGTAAAGACGGATTTATTAAAATATCTGTTTCCATGTCTGAGATGATGCCTAAAAAATCATCACCTAAAGCACTTATTCTTAATGAAGGCACAGGAAATCTTGGCTCGTCAGGTCGTTTTGGCATCTCAAAATTTACGCCATCAAAAAACGCATACCCATTATGAACCGGAATCGGATTGCTGATTGTTAAAGTAATCGTTAATACTACTCCACATATACCTACGAAAATTATTTTACACATAATGTCCTCTGGTAAGATTCATTAGTATTGAATACTTACCACCACTACTTAATTAATGTAATTTATTTTCTAATACTTGTCAATGGCATTCTCAGGAGTGTTCTGAAAAAGTGCAACTGAACAAATTGAAAACACAGTAAAATAAGAGCTCAGTATATTAAGCGGCAAAACTTGGCTTTTTAGAGTTCTCCCTCAAAACAGATTTTCTCGAAAACGCGAAAGCAAAACCAAGTATCAATATCGCGACTCCGAGGAATTTCATATTTTTAAGTTTGAAAAGAGATAATTTGGCATACGCTATGCGCGACAATATTCACTTAGAGCCTATTAAAATGCGGGTTTTGATTTTTGAACTTTTCTTTTGTTAATAACCGTTACTTTTATGTCAAAAGATACGGAATCGTCTTGTGGATAGTTGATTTATATATATTTATAATAGTTGACTTATTTATAAATGTAGATATTATTTTATTGTGCAAGAGAAAAATAAGATTATTGAATTTAATGGTAAAAAATACACCATAATACCTGTAAAGACTCATATTATAACGGAACAGGATAATATTGAGACGGTCATCGACAACTACACATCAGCAATTCGTCAATCAGGCGACATTATCACAATTAGTGAAAGTGTCGTTGCTATTAGTCAAGGAAGAGCAATTCCAACTAACAAAATCAAACCCCGATTGCTGGCAAAACTTCTCTGGCGATTTGTCCGAAAAGTTCCTTATGGCATAGGTTTGCGTAATCCTTATAGTATGGAATGTGCGATAAGAGAAACCGGCACTCTGAGAATCCTTCTTGCGGCATTTATTAGTGCGATAACAAAACTTTTAGGGCGTAGAGGTGATTTTTATCGGATTGCCGGCAAACAGGCGGCAATGATTGATGCGCCACACACTGCTGGGATAAAACAATTTTATGAATGTGTCATTATGGGCCCAAAAGACCCAGAAAAAGTTGCTCAAAAAATTGCTGACAAAATTAAATTACCGGTTGCAATTGTTGATGTTAACGATGTTTCTGGCTGTTGGGTAGTTGGCTCTTCAAAAGATGCTAATAAGAAATTGATTGAAATCGCCTTAGATGATAATCCGGCCGGTCAAGGTGATGCTTGCACACCAATTATAATAATTAGACCTGCCTGATTATTTTTATTAACTTTTGTAAATCACAACTCCCCTTTTCATTACAATTTTTATGAGATTCTTGCCAAATTGATATGGAATATGTTTATAATCTGGTACATCCAATATGATTATATCCGCCTCTTTTCCAACTTCAATTGAACCAATACTTTTATCTAATCCCAATGCTTTAGCACTATTAATTGTTGCGCCTCTAATGGCTTCAGTTAAAGTTAAACCGTACAACAAACATCCCAAAGCAATAATAATCGGCATCTGATAAATCATACAAGTGCCAGGATTATAATCTGAACCCAAAGCAATCGATAACCCGAGCCTTCTCATTTCTTCAATGGGCGGAATTACTTTTGATTTTAAGAATAGTGATGTCCCTGGTAAAAGCACTGCCGTAACATCTTGCTCTTTCATTTTTTTCAAACCATTTTTTGAAGGATAAAGGAGATGTTCTGCTGAGATAGCACCAATTTTTCCAGCAACTTCAGAACCTCCGCTACTTTCAATCTCATCGGCATGAATTTTAGGAGTTAATCCGAATTTTTTCGCAACACTAAGGATTCTTAAACTCTCTTTGGCGTTAAAAACAAAATTCTCACAGAAAACATCACAAAAATCACTTAGTTTCTGTTTCGCTACCTTTGGTATCATCTCGTTAATGACAGTTTTGATATAATCTGACTTTTCTATGCCTAAAGGAACGGCATGTGCTCCCAAAAATGTTGGCACAATTGTAATCCGGTTTTGATTTTTCTTTTGTAATTTCTTTATCACCCTTAAAATCTTTAACTCATGTTCTGTATTCAAACCATAACCAGATTTGATTTCGACTGTGGTTGTTCCCCATTTAATGAGTTCATCGATTCTTTTTTGTGCTAAACTTATCAATTCCTTTTCCGATGCCATTTGTGTGTGTTTAACGGTTTGCAGTATTCCACCTCCAGCACTAAGAATTTCCTTATACGATTTCCCTTCCAGCCGCATCACAAATTCATTTTCTCTTGAACCGGCAAAGACCAGGTGCGTATGACAATCAACAAAACCTGGCATAACAACACATCTTTTAGCATCAATTACTTTTGGCTTTTGATTTTTTCCAAAAATTTGATTCAGTTTTGAACTTTGTATTATTTCTGCTATTTTACCATCTTTAATTACAATTGACCCATTATTAATTATTCCTAATTCCTGTCCCGATAAAGTTAAAATCTGACGAGCATTTTTGATAAGTGAGGTCTTCATTTTAGAGGAAAATTATTGAAGTTTTGTTGAGGGGTGCGACTTTCGACAAAGTCGCACCCCTTTTATAAATTAATAATTCACGCTCAGCCCGATACGATGGGAAATTCCTAACCGGCCGACATCGCGATACCCGTAATCAACCCGAAAAGATAAATAGTTAACCGGCTTGACAACAATTCCCGCCCCAAAAGAAATGCCGGTTCGCCATAGAATGTCTTCGGCATATTGACTATCAGTATTTAGAATATAGCCCCCGCGTATAGAAATATTCATAATTGAATATTCAACACCGAAATTTATTTTCTCATTAACATCATTAAAATGGTTAAGGTCACAAGCGAAAGTAAGTTTATCTTTACCGGTAAGAGTAAAATCATTAGCGATGCCAAATCTAAATATGATGGGCATAGGAAACTTTTCTGTCATATAAGATGCTGGAATTGGTTGCCAGGTCCATGGCCATGTCCAATCTTCTCGAGTCTTAACTGTAAAATCTAATTGTCTACCGGAAAAACGAGTATCTGGTCCAAAATTAGCAATTGCCATTGCTAAGCGCAAATTCCGCCAACCGGTATTATAATAAGTTCCGAAATCAAATGCAACAGTTGATGCGGAAAGTTCCCAAACGCGTTCTTGAATAAATTTTACTGAAGTTCCAAAAGCAAATCGGTCAGTAAACATTCGAGCAAAAGAAATACCGGCGGCTAAATCACTCGCACTAAATATTCTACCTGTTCCCTGATATTTATCAATTGTTGTCTCTTCAAAATCTCCAAGATTAACACTAGTTATAGAAACTCCGAGAATACCGAGTTTCGTGGGGAAAACACCAGCTAAGTATTCGTGACGGGTTTCCAAAATCCAATCGATATGATTTATTAGGATTTCACGATTTTTTAGCAAGGCTAAACCTGCCGGATTCCAATAAGTTGCTGAAGCGTCATCCGCAATCGCAACAAAAGCATCGCCCATTCCGGATGCTCTGCCGATGCCGAGTTTTAAGAATGGCATTCCCGCCATTCCCAGTTTAGTAAATACACCGTAAGTAGTCGATGAGCAGATAAGAAGTGCACAAATTACAAAATAAAACATCAATTTTCTAATCTTTGAATCTTTGAATCTTACAGTCATCATTGTCGTCTCCTTAATAGATAATGACAAATTTACCAATCTGATTACCGATTTTAGATTCAATGTGAAAGAGATAAATCCCAGGCGCTGGTTTTTGTCCAGATTCAGATAGTAAATCCCAATCTTCATCACCACCGGCTTGTAAAGGAACATTACCTGAGGCTTGAGTTTTGGTTGCTGAATGTTTTATGGTTTTGATTAAATCGCCCGCAAAATTATAAATCCGAATTGTGCATTCGTCAGGAAGGTTAATAAATTTTATTTTCCGATAATCTGGGTGTCGTTCCCATTCATTACGCACCAAATAAGGATTAGGCACAACTTTGACATTCAGTTTATGGATTGAATCAGATAGTACCATTGGAAAAGAAGCAATTTCAAACTCTGAATATGCCGGAGAGGCTTTAATTCTTCTTGAATATACTATCCAAGTATCTCCGGGTAAGGGCATTAAACGAGAACTAATTGGATATCCAGCATTAAGATTTATCTGTCCGCCGCAAAGTAACAAATACCGCGTTTTGTTAGGTACTATAGTATCTGAGCCAAGAACTTCCGCTGCTGTTAATCCTGCAAAACTCCAACCATCTGCAGAATCCGCATCTGGTGTATTAATCACAGTCTTTGTCATACGACGATAGGGAACAGGAAGATTAAGACTCAAATCAAATACTTCTGCAGTAATTGGTCCACCGGGATATTTTTCCTTAAATACAATCCGAAAATCTGAACCTCGATATGCCCAGAGAACTTTATTATGAATTAATCCGGTAGGAAGTTGTAAGGAATCTTTAGGATAATTTTGTCTTTTTACATCTATACGGTCGAAAAATTGGAAGGGAACTGAATCCATACTAAGAGTAAACATTAAGTCAATAATTGGCATATACGCCTTGGTCGTATCAAGCCGTCTCGAATTATCCGTAGTTTGCTTTACATTAATAATTACTGAGGAATCAAAAATTGTAGGGTGAAAATTCTTTGGTTCAGTTTTATGTCTAATATCAAGAACAAAACTTTGAATCGGCACTATGGTATCACCATTTTGATTTTGAATATAAAACCGATATAGCGGAATTTGAGTGTCGATTTTTCCCACCGGTGATGGAGCGAGAAATTTCAGCAAGTATTTTTCAGATTTTATTGCATAGTTTACTAATGCCTGGGGCTCAAGTTTTAAGTCCAAATGCTCATCACCGCGAAGTTTGTTTATCTCAAATTGTGCTGAAGTATAGTTGGTTGGCTTTGTTCGAGCAACTGCAACTTTAGGTTCTATGCCGGATTCCAAACTTAACCAATTAGTATCTGGTGCTGCTCCCATTGTATTCAAATCGAAAGATGTTACCGCATAATAATAAGGAAATCCTAACCGAATATTAATACTATCAATATAAGCATACTTTAATCCTTTATCGGTAGCCTTTGTTCTAATCGACTCATCTGCAGTCGTATCTTCAAATACAATACCGTCAATCTTGTCGAATTGGTCTAATAAGGTCCAATCACCGACATTACCAGTTTGGCTTCGCCAAACTTTATAGCCTTGAAAATCATATTCACGATAATGCAAATCAAGTAAGGCACGGGAGTAGGGGTAATAGCGGTCCTTAATTTTTTCTGGATAATCATCCCAGATTAATGTGATTTTCCCTTCTCCAGGCAATAAGGTTAAATGAGGTGACTGTGGCGGGTCCGGAGAAATCCAATTGTTATCATAAGCAAGTTGTGCGGCTGAAGACGCTACTGCTAATGGATACAAATCACCAACACCGGAAATTGGATTTGAAGGTGCCGCCATCACAGCAATTGTTACTGTTGCCAATGAGTCTGGTGGTAAATCAAAAGGTCCGGTAGATTGTAAAAATCGTTTATCTGCTGGACTTAAATCAATCGAATCAAATGGAGCATATTCTGGTGATACTTGCCAATAATTATAACCAGCCATTGCTAAATACTGTTCATAATCATTACGCGGGTCACCAGCTTGCAAAGTAAACATCTTATACGAAACCATTCCCAACTGTTCTAATTCCGAAGGTTCGTCAATAATACCATTAGGCTTAATAATTGTTTCGTTGCCAACAATTAGACCGTCAATACCATCAGGTCCTTCATCAATGACACCATTGTGATTATTATCAATGCCATCAGTGAATGCATAAGGACTCTGTAAAAAGTCAAAACCGACATAGCCGGGTGGTGTTGACCAGTTTTCATTAAAGTCGTAATCGTACACATAACCGACATTATCTACGAAAACTGAATCATTCCCTGGTCGATTTTTAATATACTTTCGTAATATTAACCCGCACATATCATCGGTTGAGTTACCAATGTCGGCATCACAAACCATTCCCAGATACACATTTTTCAAAATAGTCTTAGACACATTTTTTACTGTTAGTGTGAAAAATACAATATCCCGATTTTTCGGTAAATTCCAAGAATAGGTTGTCTGATAAACTTCTACACTACAAGGTTTAGCCGGTGTTACATGTTGAGTTCGGTCGCGGTCATTAAATACACACCAAGCGTCCGCAGTTGAAATTGATGTCCGAGGAATCGGATAAAAAAATCCTTTTACTGTATCTGTTGCACTTAAAGGAATTCTCAAATAAGTCGGAAACGAATCACGCATACTGGCAGGAAAATCATTCGGATTTGGTGGCCAATCTTCCGGATAGACATAGATTCTTTCAAATTCACGACCTTCGTATCCCCCAGGCGCATTTTCCCAGCAACCGGTAGTAAATTCACTCTTACCCGAACTTGGATTATAGCCACAAGTAACCAGAGTTTCGCTTCTTGAAGGTCTAACACCAATCCAAATCCCAGCACCGTAAATATACATATTACCGGAACCACGAGGCCATTCACCGCCAGGCGAACCTTTACCATATCCAAAGGTTCCATAATTAGTAATAGTTAATGCCCATTGATTTTTCCGATACCACATAAAATCTTCTTTTCGTTTTCGCTGATGGGAGTTCGTCGCTGTCCGAGCAAATAGAGAGCAAATAGACAACAGCATATAAAATAGTGCAAAAAAGCAAACTGCGGATAGTGGCACATGTTTACGATTTTGGGTTTCTAATTTTTGGTTTTTAGTTTTCATCATTGCCTCCTAAAATTCAATGTCAATGCCGATGCGAATTTGTCTCGGCGGACCAAAGTTCATTGGATTATTATTTCGGTCTTTGCGTGCAGTTTTATAAGCAATGTATTCTTCAGTATCACTGATGATACCATCAGAATTTATATCTCGTGCTGGATGATAAAGCCGAGAATTTATTGTTATATCCGCTTCATTAGCCCATTGTGACGGTGAAAATGTATTGGCAAACCCATCGTCATCAGGTTTACCAGTATATCCATAAACCCATTCAACATTTTTGTTATTGAATAGATTGTAAATATCGCATACTATATTCAGTTTAATTTTCGAGATTGTGAATCCTTTGGAAATTTTGCAATCGGTTGTAAACCGTGCTGGCATTCTAGCGGAATTTTTTTCTGCCGTGCGTCGCCCAGAATTTAATCTATCACTTAATTCCCGGGGCGTATATGGTAAACCTGAACCATAACTCAATAACGCGGTCGCCTTTAAATTTCGTAATGGAATAAAGACAAAATCATAAGGAAAGTCTACACCCAAATCAATCTTTGCAGTATGTCGCTCATCAAAATCTAAAGGATAGTCTCTTTTCGGCGGTTCCATTTCTTGACCAGTCACTGGGTCAACACCATAGGCGTATCGTTCGTAATAATATTCGTAGCCATAGGAAGCAGTTCCTTTTGCTAAAGATAGTCCATAACCAATTCGAGCATCCCAGTAATTTGATAATTGCTTAATCAAACCAATTTCAAAACCTCGCACATTGCCATATTCTTCATTAACAATTGGGAAAAATCCAAGTCTTCCTGCGGGATTATATCGGACACCAATCAAATCATAGATATCTTTATAATAAGCCGTGAAATCACATGCCAAATTTTTGGCGAATAACACTTCTGTACCAATTTCATAAGCAACAGTCTTTTGCGCTGATAAATCGGGATTACCAATAATCATATTGCCTCGCGAATACGCTGCTGAGGTAATGTTATCATAAAGATAACGATACGCTGGAGTTTGAAAGAAATGACCATAAGAAAATCTGAATTTTGCTCTTTCGCCAATAGGGAAAGAAATGCCTACCCGTGGCGAAATTTTTAATTTGGTCATTGCACGAACTAAAGTCGTATCTTCAATATTGGATGGATTTGCTCGTTTATATGCTTTCGGGTCTAAGTAGTCCATTCGTGTTCCGATTCGAACTACTAAATCTTCAAAATCCATTCTGTCCTGTAAATAAATTGCAAGATTTAATGGATTATAGTCATAGGAATCAACAAATGGATTGGGGTCCCATGGTAAGGAATTATACCTTCGGAATAAATAATTCTGCCGGAATTCAATACCCGTTTTAATTTCGTGGATTTTTCCGATATTATGAGTCAGATCGCCTTTAAGCGTATGGACAGTGGAACCATGTAATAGAAAAAACCGATAGTCGCCTTCACCGTAAAAACCACGATATACGCCAAATGGATTATTCATAACTTCATCGCGTTGTTTCTCGTATTTACTCCAGGGCATCCACAACGATTCAATTAGTGTTGGTCTTGCTCGAACTGAATCTAAGGCCTTAAATTGATAATCTTGCCAAAATCGCCAGCCGAATTTTAATCCCATTTCTGCTTCTTTTTCTAAATCACGTACTGCTTGAACTCGTTCATCCCAGAAATATCCATATCGCACTGTATAAAAAGTTGAAGGCGAAAGCATGTGATTAGCACTTATACCGGCTTTCCGCACTCGTTCTTGCCGAGACATAAAGTGGTCAAGATGATACTTAAATTTCAAATGGTCTTCACCACTTGACCCTTCTCTTTCATACGGATAAAGTTCCCATTGGTCACGAGACAAAAAGCCATCCGCAGTAAGTTTTAATCCAGACATTAATGGTATTGAATAAGTAAGTTTTCCGGTCACTTTATAGTCTTGCCGGTTATGATGAGGTAATTTATGTTTTCGTGGTTCATAATCTTCAGCAACGAATACTTCGCCTGAGGCAAAATATCTCAGTTTCGGAATTGGACTTGGTCCACCGATTGAGAATTCGCTGCGATTATAACCAAAATTTACTGAATGTGGCATAAAAGCATCCGTAGTATGTTTTATACGTGTTCGCATCTTATCAGCACCTTCCTTAGTGATGACCTGCACAATGCCTGACATCGCTTCACCGTATTCCGCGTCGAATCCACCAGAAATTACCAAAACTTCAGCAGTCGCCTGGGGATTGACGCGCGCAGCCGAATAGCCATAAAGTGGATCTGAGGTTGAGATGCCATCAACAAAATAGACAATCTCATCCGGTCTACCGCCACGTAAATGAGTTCCGAATGATGGACTAGTAACCACACCAGGTGATAAATTTACGATTGCGCCCAGTGTCGCTACCGGTAATTTATCAAACTGGTCAGTCGTAATTACTCTTTGAGTTGAAGCCTGTGTTCTCACCAATAATGGCCTAGTCGCTGAGATTTCAACTGCACCAACCGGTATAACTGTGCTCTTTAATTCAAAATTTACAGTTACTGTTTGGTCTATAATTACTAAAACATCTTTCATTCGTTGTGGTTCATAGCCGACATAAGAAGCAGTTAATGTCTGAGTGCCAGCCGGAACATTGGTAATTAAGTATTCGCCTTTCTCATCAGTTGCGGCACCAAGTGTCGTTCCTTCAACTATTATATTCACACCAGCTAAAGGTGTTTTTGTTTCTATATCAACAACTCGACCCCGAATTCGACCAGTCTCGGCAGCAAATAAACCACTTACTGCAACCAGCAAAATACACACTGCTAAATAGCGAATAACGAATAGTGGAAAGCAAATGGTATTTTTGGTTTTTAATTTTTGATTTTTAATTTTGGCAAAATCGAAAGTCAAATCTTTGAATCTTTTAGTTTTCATTGTCGCCTCCTTTATGGTATCACTCTAATCGGTATTGCCCAAGTAGTCGACTTCCACTGGGAATATGGGTAATATAGATTTGAACTAGGTAGGACCTCAAAATATAGATGTTTTAATCCAACAGATGAAAAAGTCACGGTCATTTGACCGGTTCCTAAAGATTTTGTAATATTATATTTTGTCGTAACATAAGGTAAACCATAACTCATAAAGAAATAGTTCTTTTCAGATGTCGAATCGGCTAATATCTTAACATTAATTTGTTGGTCTTTATGAATTGTAAAGATTGAATCCTTTGACTTAAGATTTAGAACACCATAGCGACCAATGCTTGAAAAAGAATAGAAGGTATCGCTACGCTCTGGACGAATGAACGTCACAAACTTTACTTTTGGTGCCTCAGCACTACTTGGTAAATACATAGCAAATCCTGTTAGATATTTTAACTTGTAACTGGTTTGAAATTTTTCTTTTCTCAATTCTAATTTTCTTGCGGTTGTGAAATGATAGACTTTTTCTTCTTCTTCGGGATAAGCAAAACCTTTTTTATAAAATGTATCCAATTCCCAAATAGTTTCCCAAGGTGTCACATTTGTAAATATAGTGTCAATTCTGAATTTCACAATCCAGAGACTATCAAATCGTAAAGCTGAGATACAATTTCTGGTTGAATCTTTATAAGTAACAAAGCAAAATGTATCTTTAGTTTGAAGTGTATCAACTTTCACACCAAATATCATCTCATCAATATGCAAACTATCACCAAGTTTTTCATAACAAGATATTAAATGTGCAATTTTCACAATACTATCACCAGTTCGTGAGATAAAGTCATCACTTGTCAGTGGGATCGAAATATCTATAGTTCTCATCAATGTATCGCCTGATGTTTTTTTCAAGAAATGGAAACCATTAATTGAGTCTCGCCAAAGTGTAAGTTCAGCAAGTACTGCCAAAGAATCTTGTTCTGTCCACCATGGCCAGGGAGGAGGTGGTTTTGTGCCACAAGAAAATATCAGTAATAAAAAAAGACCAACAAATAACGAGGAGATTTGACAAAAAATATATTTTTTTCTCATAAAACCTCTTAAGGAGAATATGTGGGGAAGCATAAGGGGTGCGAGCGGAAATTTAACTCGCACCCCTTATATATCTTTTTAATTAGTTCGAATTAGTTTTTTCGTTACAGATTTTTTCGGAGTCTTAAGTGTGTAGAAATAGATACCGGCTTCTACCTTTTTACCCATATCGTTTCTACCATCCCATAAAACAGAATATTCGCCGGCTGGTTTTGTTTCGGAAACTAAAGTCTTTATTACTCTGCCTAAAACATCATAAATAACCAAGTCAGTCTTGGCTGTTGTTGGCAGAGAATAAGTGATTTTTGTCGCCGAATTAGAAGGGTTAGGAATTGCTGGACTCAGATTAAAATTATAGGATTTTATTGCTGAGGCATCTTCAATACCAGGTGCTGGGTCGGGAATTTGGCTCTTATGGACACGATGACAGACAATCGGATTACGAGATGCTCGGCCTTGATTTTGTACGACCGAACCAGCTATTGAATCAATCATATAGGCAACAATGACCGTATCGTTGACTACACCACCTATACAAGGATACCTTTTTGAAGTTTCATCACGATTATTTAATCGAAGTGGTGCACCCCAAGTTCGACCACCATTGAATGATTTTGCAACATAAACATCTGCTCGATTATAACCAGAAGTTGGGTCAACATTTGGTAAAGAATCAAATTCTTCCCAACAAGCATAGAAATTATTAGTTCCAGGTTCTTGGACTAACGAAGGACGACATGCCCAAATATAATTAGAACCGCCACCTGCAGTTAGTGTGTCAGTGTCTGCACGGCGAACAAGACTCCAGGCAGGATTATTAGTTGGGCAGTAATGCCAAATTTCAGCCGGTAGCACAAGCGGCAATGTGTCATAAAATACCGCATTAACCGCTGCCATTATGTGTAAATTGTCTTGGCTGTCAAACATCGGAAATAATGAAGTAATGTGGTATGATGGCTTGGGATTTTCTGGATAACCTGCAAATGCTGGCGGAAATGGCATTAAAACCGGCGGTTCCCAAGTAAGCCCTCCATTATTTGATATCCTATAATATGCTGAATCAACAGGTGCTGCTAAGCCGCCTGGATGTTCCCATTGTTCCCAGGTTATAATTACTTTATTTGAAGTTTTAGAAGCAAAAATGTTATGTGCAGGACCATAAGGTTGGGGCATTGGGTCAACAATAATAATTGGTGTGGACCAGGTGTTCCAGGGCTGAACTCTTGTATAACACAAAGTATCATCATAATCACCAACCGGGTCTTCTTTTATACAGGCAACATGAATTGCCTGATTATTTGTAACTCCACAAGGAGGCCATAAATAACCAGTTGGTCCAGTGCTGGTTTCAAAAATACCACCGCCAGGTGATTGATCTCTACCTGCAACTGGTGTGAGACGACCACCAATTGATTGGTGGGCTACACAATGCCAACATCCAGTAATTGGATTGTAGTCAAATCCGCCGAAACCACTTCTCGCAGAATATATATTCATAGCCAACACTTCCCAGGTTCTTGATGCAAAACTATAGAAACTATACTTTTCATTTCGGTCAGTATAACCAGATGCTTGTTCACTTGCCATCCAGCCAATATGAATACCATTAGCAATTGGGTCAGTTCGACACCAGGTATAAACCGGTCCATTAAACTGCCAATCGTAAGTAGTATAACCTACAACTTCGCGTCTACCTACCAATAAGTTCTCGCTTGCTGGAGGAGTCGTAAGTTCAGGCAGTACTTTTAGTGCAGGTAATCTTTGATTAGATACATCAGCACTATTATTCGGAATAACACCTTCTTGCACACGGAATTTTTTGATATCGGTTTTTGAGAGATCAATAGCTACGCTTAATGTAAATATTACTAATAACAACAATACTAATTTCTTCATAACTGCCTCCTAATATTTAGTTTACCCGTTTTCCTGTCATTCTATAATTTCGCACTTTATATGAAAATGCACTGAACAAATGACAGAAAGACAGGATATTAGATATGTCAGATATTTTTAAATGGTGCCTCCTTGGACCACATGGTCCTACCCATTTAAGGGCGTCTTTATGGATTTTAATATTTTTTTTCATTTTTAGCCAGTTATTTTGTACCTGTTAGAGTAAATTTGAATGGTATCGAAACCCAGACTCGGACGAATTGGTCTCGTTGCTTAGCTGGAGTAAATGTAGCCTGCCGCGCCGCTTCTAGTGCCGCTGCATCTAATGAAGAGTTGCCCGAAGATTTTAAGATTTCGACTTCGATTATCTTACCATCAACATCGACCAATGCTTTAACCACAACTTGTCCTTCAATACCTGCGGCTCTTGCCAATTCCGGATATTGAGGTTTAGGAATATATTGAGGTTGAGGTTTTACTTCTACAACCCAATAGGGCACAATCGGTATGTCAGCTTCAGTAACCTTTTTGGTTATTTCAGTAAATTCAGTTTTTTCAATTGTTGTTGCTTCAACTTCCTCAGGGGTCTCGGCGGCTACTGCCAGTTTCGGCCGTTCAATTTTCGGCGGCTCGGCAATTTTTTCTAACTCCGGGGGCAGTTCTTCAGCAATTGTCGCGGTCTCTTTACGCAATCGGTATACCCCACCACTTAAGAATTCTCTCGGTAATGCTAAAAATAAGATATTAGTAATGATTAGGGCTAAAATAAAACTATATCTTAGATATATCGCATAATACTGGTCCCAATCAAACACTCTTTTCATAAATATCTCCGTAAAAAGATAATTCTATTCATCTGTTTTCTAATTTAATTAAACTACTTTTTCTCGAATTCGGTTGCAAAGGTAATCTTTAATGCGCCGGCTTCTTTTAAGGCTTCAAGCACATCATTAACTTTACCGTATTGAATTTCTTTGTCTGCCCGCACTACCATAATCAAATCTGGATTATCCGCAACTTTATCTCTGACAACAGAAACGATGCTATTAATATCCATAAGATTATCATTTATTGATATTCGCTCAGCTTTATCCAACCATACATGGGCAACATTTCTTCGCTTCATTATCCGTTCAGTTGCTTCCGCACTCGGTAAAGTAATCTTCAATCCAAACTCAGTTCTAAACACAGTGGTTAACATAAAAAAGATAATTAGAAGAAACGCGACATCTGCTGTTGACGCGGTTGGAATTTCATTCTCTACTCTCTTAAATCCCTTGAGTCGTTTCATATATTATTCCTCACTCATTAAACTAAAGAGATAAATTATCCCTCTTCTTTTACCGGTATCAAACTGATCTTTTCAGCTCTTGCCAATTTCAATTCATCAAACACATCAATCATCGTCTTATAAGGAGCCGAGCGGCTAACACGCAAAGCAATCACTAATTCCGGATTAGCCTCCAATTCCGATTTAACAATATTTTTGATATCAGCAATCGTGACAATCTTATCTCGGATTAAAACTTCACCTGCTGGGTTTACTGAAATCGTAAGGATATTTTCCGATTTAATCTTGACCTCTTGCCCTTTTTCTGGTAAAACAATTTTTAGTCCTTTCTCCCGACTGAAAATTGAAGTTGTCATAAAAAAGATAATAATGAGAAATGCAATATCACCCAAAGATGCAGTTGGAATTTTCGGACTATATGTTTCTCGTTCACGAACTTTCATATGTCTCACACCATTTTGTTATCTTATTTAGGCGTGCACACAAATTTCTCTGCCAGATAGTCGATTAATGTCGTTGCTGAAGTTTCCATATCTCGTGTATAAGAACTAATTCGGCTTTGAATCAAGATATAAACAATAGACAAAGGTGCTGCTATAATTAAGCCCCATTTAGTTGTAATCAAAGCTTCTGATATACCACTAGCCACAACTGTCGGTTCAACTTCGCCAACAGCGGCAACTGCGGCAAAAGCACGAATCATTCCGGTGACCGTTCCTAAAAAACCAAAGAATGGGGCCACAGTGATAATACCGCCTAATAAACTCATACCTCGGTCTAAAAAGGCAAGTTCTGAAGTACCGGCTCTTAATACCGCATCTTCCATTTCGGCTCTACCAGCTGTTGCTTTTTCTAAAGCCGCCTTAAGAACCTTAGCAACAGGCGACATTGTCTTGTCACATAATTCATGACCTGCTTTAATACCATTCTTTTCAATCGTTTCAATAAGTTTGGCAACAAATACTTTTGAGTTAAGTCTCATCTTAACGAAAATAGTATATATTCTTTCGATAAGCAATGCCAAACCCAAAACGATGCAGGCAAGTAGAAACCACATGATACTTCCACCGGCAATAAATTCTTTTACCATTTATGCCTCCTGATATTTTTAAAGTTTAACATAATGCATAAGCGATAACAAATATAAAATTTCTTATATACAAATAATTTACCAAAAATAAAAGACTTGTCAAGAAAAAAAATAAACTCGTAAAATCTAATGCCTAATTGCCTCAAGTCTTGATATTTTTGTGATTGCTCTGAATTATTAAATAAGTTCTCTGAATAAATCACTTGTTGCCACAATATATAGATATTCTGTATATTCTCAATTTTTTGCAAGTTTATGTGCAGAGCATTTTCAAGCACGCTCCTTAAATCCGCCCTTGACAGATTAGTAATTAAAAAGTATTGTAATTTAGATGCCGAGGTGGCGGAATTGGCAGACGCGCTAGGCTCAGGACTTAGTGGCGAAAAGCCGTAGGGGTTCAAATCCCCTCCTCGGCATTTATAATCTCTAACCTATCCTCTAATTTTTAACAGTTAATTATTATATTGACCGATGTCATCTATGCAATCTGTGTGGCATAAAAATTCTGAATCAAAATCCAGGTGATAAGTTGAAGATTGTTTGTGACTCAGTGGTAGTCTTTAGAATGTTCTACCGATTTGAAAGTGTGGTTCCCATCGTCCTTTACCATCCCGGTCAAATCCATACCCAAAATCAAATCCGATTAATCCTAACATTGGAATTTCTAATCGAACACCAACACCAACGCCTCGTTTCAAATTGGATATATTAAAATCCTTAAAAGAATTCCAAGTGTTGCCCGCATCAAAAAATGTTAAAAATGCCAATTGGGGTGACGGTCGAAATTTATATTCTAAAGAATAAATCGCTAATGCCTTACCACCAATATTATACCCACCTTCACTAACACCCAAAGAGCGGTCTGGGTAACCTCTAATACCATCCGCACCGGTTCCGCCAGGATAAAACCTCTCATAAATCGGTATGGTATCATTTCTTGAAAATCCTTCAATCACTGCAAACCGCGTACGAAACATCAAACTGAATTTCTTAAGCATCGGAAAATAAAAACTGGCATCGAAAATATGTCGATGAAAATAGATATCAATAGTAGATAATTCTAAAGAATAAGCCAAAATCGACCCAGACAAAGGATTATAAATATAATCTCGGGAATCTCTTATGAATTGGACACTTGGTGTAAATGTTGTTCGATGAATCGTATCACGATAAACATTGTTATAACTTGTTGGCGCATATCCTTGTTGAATTGATTTAGGTGGCACATATGCGTCACTCAAACCAACTCCCCAATAAATACGCGAATAATCAAGCATTAAAGGCCGGGAGAAGTTAAATCCAATACTTTTTTCCTGTTTTTCATAATAATCATAAGTACGGGTTAAATAAGACAAATTGAATCCAGCAGATACCGGTTTATCGAAAAGATATGGTTCGTTGAATCCAATTTCTGCATTAGTCTTCTTTCCGCCTTTTTCAAACTTTATTGCTAATCTTTGACCTTTACCAAAAAGATTGGGTTGGGTTAATTCCAGATAGCCGGTTAATTTATCCGTTGCCGAATAAGAGACACCTGCACCGATTGTGCCAAACGAACTCTTTTCTTTTACTTGATATATTAAATCAATTTCATTATCTTCTTCAGTTCTGCGATAATCAAGTTTGACATCTTCAAAAAACCCAAGATTAAAAATATCGCGTTGACTGCGGATGACTTCTGACCGTTTGAAAAGTGTTCCAGGTAATGTGCTAATCTGGCGTCGAATTACTTTATCTTGGGTTCGTTCATTTCCTTCAATAATTACTAAACGGATTCGAGCTGGATTTCCCTCAGTAATAGCGTATTTAATGTTGACCGTATCATCTTGAATCTGTTCAATCGGAGCAATTTGGCAATAGATGTATCCTTCTTCTGAATAAATACTATATAATTCTGTGAGCGTTTGATTAATCTTAGTTGAATTATAAACTTGCCCTGGTCTGATTCGTAACCCAGCAATTAATTCTCTCTCACTAATTGCACTGTCACCTTCAAAAATAATATCGCCAACATAATATCGTTTACCTTCAGAGACTTTAATCTTGATATTTAACCATTCTTGATTCTCCTCAGGTATTAATGCATAATCCTCAACTTTGGCATCCAAAAATCCTTTTTCTTTGTAAAAATTAACGATTCGTTCTAAATCATTTTTAAATTCCTCTTCTTTAAAAAGTCCTTTTCGATACCACTTCTTTTCTTTGTTGACTAATTTTCGTTTTATTGTTCTATCAGCAATAGCATTATTTCCTTCAATCTCAATATGTTTAATTCTGACTCTTGTACCTTCCTCAATTTGGAAATTTACTATTATCCGATTATTACTATCCGGCAGTGATCTTTCAACCTTGATATTAGTTAAAATAAATCCCTTTTCTTTATATAAATCCCGAATTTTGGTTTGCCAGTCAAACAATTTTTGATTAGTTAAAACCTCGCCGATTTTTATATTAGTTTTTTCTTTTAAGTCTTTAGTTTTAATCTTATTATTGCCGAAAAACTTATAATCTTTAATAATTGGATATTCCTGAACCACAAAGCGTACAATTACGCCATCAGCAATACGAGTCGTATCAACTTCAATCGTTTCATAAAGTTTTAATTGATATATCTGTTGAATCGCTGTAGCCAATTCCTGTTTATCAAAACGGTTTCCTATCTTTAAACCGGAAGTTTTGATAACTAATGTTGAGTCAGTAAATTTGGTTTGAGCACTAAGACCAATGATTATTGGCGATGTTTCGCGGGCAATGATTTCTGAAATACAAAAGATAAGACTAAAAAGAGTCGCAATGACTAAAACAACTGATGATTGTTTCGTTTTTATTTTTTGATTTTCTGTTTGAATTCTACAGACTTTTGTGGTTTTATTGAAACCTTCAGATAACCTAAAATTTAACTGCATTTTTCAACCGCGGTCTCCTCGGCAGTAAATATTAGTCGGTCGCCGTCGCGTTCGATTCTTATGGTTGTGCCTTCGGGAAAACGATTCTTTAGAATTTCTTCAGATAGCGGGTCTTCTAATAATCTCCGCATCGCTCGTTTAATAGGTCGAGCACCAAATTCCGGGTCAAATCCTTGTTCAACCAATAAATCTTTAGCACTCTTTTGTAATTGCAAAGTGAGTTTTTTATCTTTAAGTCGCTCAGCAATTTCGCGCATTTGGATGTCAACAATCTTTTCCATTTGGTCCCTATCCAGTGGATTAAAAACAATAATTTCATCAACGCGGTTTAGAAATTCCGGACGAAAAACTCTTTTTACTTCGTTGAGTAACTTCTCTTTTATCTTTTCGTAAGACTCCGCCACTGATGGTGATTGGAAACCAAGCGTCATTGATTTTTTAATTTCGGCCGTAGCAATATTTGATGTCATAATAATGACTGCATTCTTAAAATTCACTCTTCGGCCTAAAGAATCGGTCAATTGACCATCCTCAAGAATTTGCAAAAGAATATTGAAAACATCGGGATGGGCTTTTTCAATTTCATCAAACAGAATTACCGAGTATGGTTTACGCCGGACTTTTTCTGTAAGTTGCCCGCCTTCTTCATATCCAACATATCCTGGTGGAGCTCCGACTAATCGTGAAACATTGAATTTTTCCATATACTCACTCATATCCAACCGGATTAGCGCATCTTCATTGCCGAATAAGAATTTTGCTAAGACCCGAGCTAATTCCGTCTTACCTACACCAGTTGGTCCTAAAAAGATAAAAGAACCGATTGGCCGTCTTGGGTCTTTAATCCCGGCCCGACTGCGTCTGATCGCCTTAGCAATGGCTTGAATCGCCATATCCTGACCGACAATTCGCTGACCAATCTCTTCTTCCATTTTCAATAAGCGGTTTTGTTCATTTTCTTCTAATTTAGTAATTGGTACTGATGACCATGAAGCGACAACATAAGCAATATCTTCTTCAGTAACAACTGGGAAATTACCTTCTTTTTCCCATTCCTTGCGTTTCTTTTTCAAAAGGTCGATTAACTTCTTTTGCTCATCACGCAACTCCGCGGCTCGTTCAAACTTTTGTTGTTTAATTGCATCTTCTTTACTTTTACGAATTTTTTCGATTTTCTTTTCCAGTTCTTCTAATTCAGGATTGACGGTTGACCTTAATAATTTAACCCGCGAGCCGGCTTCGTCCATAACATCAATTGCTTTATCTGGTAAAAACCGGTCGGTGATATAGCGGTCAGCTAAATGAACTGCTGATTTTATGGCCGAATCTGTATAAATAACTTTATGATGCAACTCGTATTTTTCTTTAAGCCCCATTAAAATCTTTATCGTCTCCTCAACCGATGGTGCTTCAACAATAATTGGCTGGAAGCGTCTTTCCAAAGCCGAATGCTTTTCAATATAACGACGATACTCTTCAAAAGTAGTGGCTCCAATGCATTGTAACTCACCACGGGCTAAGGCAGGTTTTAAGATATTAGAAGCATCGATTGAACCTTCAGCCGCACCAGCACCAACAATCGTATGCAGTTCATCAATAAACACAACACAATCACCTTGAGTAATGATCTCATTTACTACTGCTTTTAGTCTTTCTTCAAACTGACCACGATATTTTGTGCCCGCAACAATTGCGGCCATATCTAATGCCAAAACCCGTTTATTTTTAAGGACACCGGGAATTTTACCTTCAACAATTCTTTGTGCTAAACCTTCCACTATCGCAGTCTTACCAACGCCGGCTTCACCAATTAACACCGGATTATTTTTTTTACGACGGGCAAGAATTTGAATTACTCGTTCGATCTCTTTTTCCCGACCAATTATTGGGTCAAGTTTATCTTCGCGGGCTAATTGAGTTAAATCTCGTGAGAAAAAGTCCAAGGCAGAAGTTTTACCTTTAGTTTTCTTTTGAGGTTCGCCTAATTCACCTCCCAAAAGTTTGATTGTCTCTTGACGGGCGATGTCAAGATCAACTCCTAAAGATTGCAATATTTGGCTGGCAATACTCCTCTCTTCACGGATTAAACCCAAGAGAATATGTTCTGTGCCAATATAAGAATGATTCATTCGCCGCGCTTCATCCACTGCCCAATTTAATGCTGAACGCGCTTCTTGGTTTAAGGGAATTTCACCTAAAACTATAGTTTTTGACCCAAAATTAATTGCATTTTCTACTGCCCGACGCAACTCATCCAGATTAATTCCAAGATTGATAAGGACCATTGCGGCAACTCCTTCGCCTTCTTTTATAAGACCTAAAAGAATATGTTCTGTGCCAATATAGTCATTGTGCATTCTAATTGCTTCCTGCCTTGCTAAAGCAATAACCTTTCGTACTCGTTCGGTAAATCGTTCTTGCATATAACTATTTTATAATATTTATCAATAATGTCAATAATCAAAATTATTCGTTTTGCTAATTGTGCGAGTTGTTATTAGATAATATAATATTAATATAATTAATGTATGCGGTTTTTAACAAATAAGACCAACAATTGGAGGCAAAGTCTTTATAGAAAAACTACACAAATTTCTCGACGCTACTAATTATAAGCGCTCAACCAGATAGTCTATGCAGTTCTATAAACCTTGAGAAGCAGAACTTGAAGTAAAAAGAATTTGCACAAAAACTTACCCCTAATATTGGGAACAGATTTTGACAAGATTTTATTAAATGAGAGCACTGAAAATGTGCTCTGAACTTACAAAAGACCGAGAATACTCAATGAATATTGTATCCTCGTGGAAAAAAATTTTTTGTTCAGGGCTCACATTAAATTTTAATATTACAAAAAAGATACAGAGGTATTTAAACATTC
>JAOABV010000022.1 GCA_026418155.1 candidate division WOR-3 bacterium
TGCCGGCACAGGAGTAAAATTACCATTGTTATTATCAAAATTGACCAGATAAATCTCAACCGGTAATGAAAATTGGAAAGTGTCCGAATAAAAGCCATAATTAACCGCAACTCGGAATTGAACCATTGTGCCAGGCGTAATTAAGGTGTCAGAGCAGACAGTAAAAGGATTAGTCGCATTATTAGCAGAATTATTTGGTAAAATTGTGCCAAAACTACCTTGGTTATCAAGAATGGTAATATTCGGTGCTGAAGTGAGTAAAGTAGCAGTAACATTCTCCGCATTAGCACCACCAACATTTTTGAGTGTAACGACAATATCAACTGTTTCGCCACGATTAAATATGCCATTATTATTACCACCAACAACCGCAACACTCTGATAGTTAATAACTGGTGCATAGACTCTAATTGACTTGTAAGAACGGAAAGTGCTGTCATTATTGTCTTTGAACATAATGGTAAAGTTGATTGGATAATTATTCGGACAATTTCGGCTTATACGGAATTGATAAACTGGATTTGAGAACACAGAATCATTAATAGCAATATTGCCATACCAAGCAGAATCAACCAATCTCGTAACAAAAGAGTCATTAACAATCAATTTGCCGTAAACATTATAGGCAGATACTACACCGATATTTTTTGCCCAAACACCATAATTAATGAGTTCGCCGGGATTTGCTTGACCATTAGCATTAGAATCGTTCATAACTGTTGAACCGGCAACAACAAAAGGACCATTTGGCACAATTACTGGAATTGAATCAAAATAAGTTGCTTTATTATAAGCGGAAACCGTGATATTAAGATAACCGACATCAAGCACGGGCTGGCTAAAGGTAATCTGCGCATTACCTGAGGCATCAGTATAAGCCGAACCGTAAAGCAAAGTATCCTTGAAAATACCAATTAAGGCATTGGGCACACCGGGAACTGAAATATTGATATTATTGGAACCAAGCAGAAAAACAGTAGGATGATTAACTGCCATCGGTTGCGGTGGCAAAGTGCGGACTGTCACAGAAGCATCTCCGAAAATATGCCAAGTCTGGAATTCTTTCACACCATCCATTGCTGGTAAATATGCCGCAATCATATGACAAGAACCATTAAACATAATACCGCCTATTGTATGATTGCGGTCTTGAACTAATAAAGAACAAGCAGCAGATTGTGCGACAGTCGGTGGAACCCAGGCTTGGGAGATACTACTTCCATAAAATGCAATTGCACCAGTTGGTGCTGACGGTGTTCCGGCTCTTAGCCAGGCTTCACCAAAACAAGTGCCATTGTCAAACTCGCCATTATAGCACGCTACAGAAATAATATAGGGTAATTTATTCGTGTTAGTCAATGCAAAAACATTACTATTAGAAAAACCAGTCGAACCCCAAGAAGTTGTACTACCATGACCAATGTAATTGACAATCGAACGGCCTTCGTTAATTCCTGATGAAACCATAGCAATCGTTCCGTATGGGTCATAGATTCGGTCAACTGAAATGTAATTATATCCTAAAAGCATTGCTCTTAACCAATTACAACGAGTAGAATCAGCATAAGGAGTGCCGCCAGTTTGATTTGAAGCAACTCCCATTCCTTTTCTTTCCCAATTACCACCTGTAACTAATGTTCGTTCATAAGTTATTGTCCGATTGACTTGATTGTCCACATCTGCTGTAGAGTTAGCCGAGAAGCGAGAGATAAAAGCATCCGGATAATAATCATTACCTTCAAGATATGTGTAGACTGGGTCAGAAATATCCGTTACGGAAATACCAACAGTTGGAGCTGGTGGAACATCACCCGCATCGCCGACAATTAAAACCCATACTAAACCACCAGCATTATATTCATTCTGAAGATAAGTTTTTATTGCTTGATAGCCTGAACCAGTTTCTTGGGGATATCGCACCAATTTTGTTGGAATACCTTTCATTCGTTTCCATCGGGCAAAGGGCAACATATTATTATAATATTGATTCGCCGTAATAATCACCATTCGGCCCGCGCGTTCTAAGACTGAATCATAACGGGTTGATGAGAAGTTCAAAAAGAAACTTTCATATATTTCTTGAAACTCACGCGCAATTTTAATTAAGTTTTGGTTTCGGATTTTGGGATTCTTACCTTGACTTTTAGTTTTGTAGACCTCGATTGTTATATTATGACATACTCTTAGTTCATTTCGTTGTGGATTGTATTGGAAGGGATTAAAGTGAATTGTTAATCCCCGATAATCTCTAATAATGAATGGCTCGGATATATTAATTGAATACTCAGGAAACCATTTGTCTTCGGAATAAAAAGGACTGAATTCATAAGGCACTAAATCAGGATTAATATCACGAGTCAGGTTACCTTTAGATGGCAAAATGGGATTAACGTGAAATGTTTCATAATCAGCATCAATAATCCGATAATCATATTCACCGAAATCATCAATAATAATATTACGATACAATCTTGGTAATTCTGGATAGCCTTTGTCTAAATAAGTAATGGCACCGGGTAAATTGACTCGATTATAAACTTTACCATCAAGCCAAATTTGTTCCAAACTATAATCAGGAAGATTAAATACAATAGTCGTTGAGAACTTGTCGTCTTGTAAGACTTTGGCAGTAGGAACAAAACTACTAAAAAACATTGCACAAGTAATTAATAAATACATTGTGCCTCCTATATTATACATATACTATCATTAGGGATACAACAAGTTTTTCTTTGGTATCTCAATGATATAATATGCCCATATAGATGGGTATGACTTAAAAATACAATCAACAAATATAATTTTACTACAAAATTAAACTATTGTCAATTATTTTGATGGGAAACATAAAAATACAATCAATATATAAAACAATAAAAATCCAAACCAAACATATATAAATATAAAATAAATATAAAAAAATGAAGAAATCTTGGTGTTTTCGGATATGTTAAGGGATAGTATATTATTGAATGGACACAAAGAGATTGACTTTTTATTATGTATTATTACAATGAGTTAGCAGTTATGATAGTAATAAAAATTAGTATTTTTTCAATTTTGTATTTTGATTAAAATTGCGAATGATTATGGATGTAACGCTCAAGAAAATTCTGCCTTTAGTGACAAAACCAATTCGTTATACTGGTGGTGAGTATAATCTTTATATTAAAAATCCAGAAAATCAGCCAATATATTTTGGCTTAATTATGCCCGAAGTCTATGAAATTGGGATGTCTAACTATGGATTGAAGATTCTCTATTCAATTCTTAATCGGCAAAAGAATGTTATTGCTGAACGAACATACGCACCTTGGCTTGACTTTGGTGAAAAACTAAAAGAGCATAATGTGCCGTTATATTCCTTAGAATCAAAACGACCGTTAAAGAAATTTGATATTCTCGGTTTCTCATTACAAAGCGAATTATCCTATACTAATGTCTTGTATATCTTAGATTTATCCGGCATTCCTCTTTTAGCAAAAGACCGCAATGAAAAAGACCCGTTGATTATTGCGGGTGGTCCTTGTTGTGTTAATCCATTACCGATACAAGACTTCTTCGACTGTTTTGTCATTGGCGATGGTGAAGAAGTTATTCTGGAAATAGTCGATGTTTATGAAAATTGGAATCGGAGGCATCGAGCCGATTTATTAAAAATGCTATCTCAAATTGAAGGTATTTATGTTCCGTTAATAAATAATCGAAACAAGATAATCAAACGACGGGTAATTTCCTCGTTAAAAGAAGAGGATTTTCCTTATCCGCCCATAGTTCCGATTTGTGAGATTGTTCATGACCGATTGACCATTGAAATTGCCCGTGGATGTTCGCGTGGATGTCGATTCTGTCAAGCCGGTATTATTAATCGTCCAGTTCGCCGGCGAATGATTCCTGAAATTCTGAGACTGGCTGAAAGAGGTATGCGTTCTACAGGTTGGGAAGAAGTTTCATTACTTTCTCTTTCCGCCTCAGATTATCCTGACTTAGAAGAATTGGTTACCCAATTATGCCGTCAGACTGTAAAGAGAAAAGTCGCAATTTCACTACCTTCAATGCGTGGTGAAGACCTAAACGAACAATTGCTGAAGAGCATTTTAGCAATTAAAAAAACTGGCTTAACTTTTGCCCCTGAAACCTGTAATGCGAGACTACAGTCTTTGATTAATAAAGACATTGCTCAAGAAAATATATTCCACTCTATCGCTTTAGCGTCATCTGCTGGCTGGAGAAGTATTAAATTATATTTTATGATTGGTTTACCTGGCGAAGACTTTACTGATTTAGATGCGATTGCACTGTTAGTCAATACTGCAGCCAAGATTGCCAAACACTCTATGATTAAACTAAGTATTAATCAATTTATACCTAAACCCCATACGCCTCTTCAATGGACTGAATTTGAAAAGCCAAAATCTATCAAAGAAAAAATTGCGTATTTGCGACAGCAACTAAAACATCGAAGAAACATCATCCCTAAATGGGAAAATGTTGATGTTTCTTATATTCAAGCCATATTAGCCAGAGGCGATGAAAAACTGAATCCTGTTGTGCTTGAAGTATATAAAAATAATGGTGTTTTCCAAGATTGGACAGAAAAGTTTAATGTTGAGGTCTGGCAAAAGAGTTTCGAACAGCATCAAATAGATGTAAGCAATTATTTAAGGGCAAAGCAATTGGCTGAACCTCTTCCTTGGGATTTTATTGATGTCGGTATTGAAAAAACATTTTTAAAAAATGAATATCTCAAAGCACTTAACTACGAAAAGACACCTGATTGCCGGATAGAATGCCAGCAGTGCGGAATTAAAAATTGTGATATGGCAAAAATATCATGTTCATCAAATTTAAATAAAGAAAAAAAGACCGCAATACAGGTCAATATATATTCTAACCCAGAAAAAACATTCAAACAAAATGATACGGGTCATAGCGATACTATTGAAAACCAACAAAAGTCAGTTACTACTAACTGGCAATTGCCACGATTAGAACATAATGATTTCATGTCATATCCAACTCGTAATGGTGAACTAAATTTGAATGTCAAGGTTCGATTTAAATACACAGTCGGCGAATCGTTTCGATTTGCTGGACATCTTGATATCGTTCGAGCTATATACCGGGCACTACGCCGGTCTGAACTACCAATTGCATTCTCCAAAGGATATTCTCCTCATCCTTTAGTCTCATTTGGACCACCCCTGCCGGTTGGAGTTATTTCTCATAGTGAATATTTCGATATCGAAATGACACGTTATTATAGCGGAAATATTGTTCGTGACTTAGGTATCTTCTTTCCTAAGGACATCAGAATCGTTGATGCCCGTCTCATTAGTCGCCGAACCCCATCTTTAGGCAAATCTTGTAATCTCATTCATTATATGATAACCGATATACCCTGGGATTTTGATATTGAAATGTTAGAGAATCGAAAAGCAACTATCAATGGAATCGAAAACATTTTAATAAGTCCACCTAAAAGCCTACAACTATTTATAAGCATCGGTCCTAAGATTAAGTTGTATTCAATTCTCCAAGAGCTTTTTTTACAGGACGAAACAAAAGTTAGACAATTAAATGTTATCCGTCAAGAAATTTATATGGTCAAAAATGGAAAAAGATTTACACCTATGGAAATTACCGAAAATTTTTAGCAAATATGTTTGAAATGCGAAAATATCTTTGTCTCGCTTCAAAATGTAATTATCTTTCTTTATGTAATTACCTTTCTTTAGATATAAATTGTAGAAATGTTTAAGCATATTCAATCATCAAAGATGTCAATGATACCAGATAATACGGCATTTGTAAAAATGTTTAAGCATATACAATCATCAAAGATGTCAATGATGCCAGATAATACGGCATTTGTAGAAATAAAGGAAAAATATGAAGGTAAAAAAAGAGATTGTCCTTGCCAGTAGTGATTCTGAGATTCGAATCGCAATCTTAGAAGATTCTCAATTAGTCGAGTTTTTTATTGAACATGATACGAAAAGTGCTTTGGTTGGTAGAATTTATAAAGGAATTGTAGAAAATGTCGTAAAAGGATTACGTGGTGCTTTTGTCAATTTAGGATTAAAAAAGAACGGTTTTTTACCTTTGGCTGATATCCCTGAATTAGAAGTATTCGATGAATCAAAACTTGAAATCGAACCGGAAGACAAAAAACCGCTAAGTCAAGAATTATCAATAAGTCCAGGACAGGAAATTCTCTGTCAGGTGACAAAGGAGCCCTTAGGCGAAAAAGGAGTTCGAGTTACTTCGTACATATCTTTAGCCGGTAGAAATTTAGTTTTTTTCCCTTCGGTATCGCGCATCGGTGTCTCCCGTCGTATCCGGGACCGAAAAACCCGAGCCCGTCTACGAAATCTGGCTAAGCAGATTAAAAAGCGCGATGTCGGTCTAATTATTCGCACCTCAGCTGAGAATGCAACTGATGACGAAATAAGAAATGAATACCGAGCCTTAGAAATCAAATGGGCAGAAATTGAAGCACGCGCTAATAGAGAAAAAGCTCCGGCGCTTTTATATGACGAGTCTGATATTATTACCCAAATTGTTCGCGATTTATTTACCCATGATGTCGAATCACTAATCGTTGATTCAGAAGAAAAATATCAAGAAATTATCGAGGCATTAAAAATAATGGCACCAAGTCTAATTCCTCGTGTCTCATTATACCGAGGAGAAGCTCCCATCTTTGAACATTATGGTATTGAAACACAATTAAATCGTGCATTAGAACGCCGGATTTGGTTAAAAAGCGGTGGTTTTATTACCATTGACCAAACTGAAGCATTAGTTGCAATTGATGTCAATACAGGCAGGTTTGCTCATGAAGAAGACCCTGAACGATTAATATTACAAACAAACTTAGAAGCAGCATCAGAAATCGCTCGTCAAATTCGTTTGCGAGACCTATCAGGTTTGATTATTATCGATTTTATTGATATGAAAGAACCGAAAAATATGGATATTGTTGTGCGCGAACTAAAAATGTGTTTAGAAAACGACCGCGCTAAAGCAGATTTTGCTAAAGTTAGTCGTTTTGGAATTTTAGAAATGACTCGAGAACGCATTCGACCAAGTCTTCTACATACCTTATGCGAAATCTGTCCCGTATGTAAAGGATTAGGAAGAGTCTTATCGCGAACTGAAATTGCAATGAAAATTGAACGGACTTTGTATGCAAAAAGCAAACAACTAATCGGCCAAAAGGTTAAGATAATGGTCGCTCCATCGAATTATGAATTTTTGCTTTCGGAACGCGAAGAGCAATTAGCCGAAATCGCTAAAAAATATAAACTGGCATTAGAAATTAAACCCGACAATCAAATACCAATTACTGACTTTAAGATTTATATTGGGACTTAACGAAACATTTGCAATTAAGAATAAATAAAAAAGTCTTTCGCATATTTTCTACTTTAAGATGGTAAATCTAAATGACATAAAACTATAATCCTTATGATTAAATGTATTTTTCTAACCGATGCTCTTAAAAGCAAAGAAAACTATCCTCCGAAAAATGTTACTGTTGTGAAACTTCGTATACTCAAAAAATCATATTATTCATTTTTATATTTGATAATTGTATTTTTACTATTTGGTTTTTCATTTATGGTTTTGCCTAATGTAGGTTTAGCCTATAATTCATTAACCATTACCACTAATTGGACTTTATCTTTTTATAAAAAAATTATTTCACCTTTACAAGGACAGCATATTTGTAATTTTTCTCCTACTTGTTCACAATTCTTTAAAGCCAGTGTCAATAAATATGGTTTTTTAATTGGTTCTATTATGGGTGTTGACCGGTTATTAAGGTGCAATCCTTCTGCTTGGAGTTATCTTGACCGATATTATTACGGAATTCATAACGACCGAATTTATGACCCACCCGAAAATCATTATTTTAAGACATCAAACTACAAATATCAAATATCGAAGTCTAATTGGGAAAATTTATATCCACATCGTCGTCCTCAGATATCATACAATTTACCGCATTCTGATGCTATCACTGCGAAACTACTAAAGGATTTAGATTTTGCCGATTTTCTTTTTGACAACCAAGATTATCTGCGGGCAATCGGTGAATATAAACGAATACTTTTTTATTTAACACCGACTGATGACAACTTAAAACTTAAACAATATATCCAATTAAAAACAGCAGAATCATATCTAAAACTAAAAGACTACAACCGTGCCTTGTTTTATTTTAGTCAACAGGAAAATCCATACTTTTATTTTGGTCAAGCCCGAGTATATTTTGAACAAGGTGATTACAAAAAGACAAGAGCTAGGTTACATCTCTTAGAAAATACTCAACTGGATAAAGAAAGAATAATTCTTGCAGGCTATTCATATTATAAAGAACGAAATTTTAAGACGGGAGCACAATTTTTTGAAGAAAATAAAGTCAAGGATACTACAAATACTATATTTATTGAGTTAGCAAAATACAACGGTTCAAATATAAAACATCGCAATCAAGCAGTATCAATTTTAATGTCTTCAGTTATCCCGGGTTTAGGTCAAATTTATTGCGGACGATTTGGCGACGGTTTGTATTCGTTTATAACTGTCATTGGTTCTGGTTTGATTGCCCATCATTATTATCGCAACGATGATTCCCGAATAAAGTTCAGCATCTTTACCTTTCTGACTGCGTATTTTTGGGCAGGAAATGTCTATGGTGCCTTAATTTCAGCACGAGATTATAATGAATTGCAAATTAGAAATTATCAAACTCAGATTGACAATGTTATAAGTAGTTTTGATTTTACTCAGAATTACCAATATTTAATTAGGGATAAATCAAATAAAAATTAATAAAGTAATGTATTTTTATCTTTGGCGATTGGTAATCGCTGGTATGACCCTTGTCAACTATTTTCGCCACCGACATCTCTTTACTGATACTAATTTAATGCACGAGTTACTAATATTTAAATAGTGTATGGATAATCTTGACGAGTTAAAAGACGATTATATTTTTATTTCTCGAAATACATCATGTTTCTCTTATTTTACTCGTAAGAAACTACCTTCACTTAAAGCCAAAATTGATTACTTTCGAGTTATTACTAAAAAAACAAAGACAAAACCCAAATTATCTTTTTGATTAGAACTTGTAATCAAGTATATAGTTCTGTGCGGACTTACCGACCTTGGTGATACAAAATCAATTATTAACTATCGGAATAATTTCTATCGACTCTAAATAAAATGTTTTCCCTTCTATTAGTCCTTATAAGTGCTTCGCAATCTAACCTGAATCAATTATCAGTAGATAATACTTCCAATCTACAAAAAGTTAATTTTAATACAACAACACTATATAAACCTATTGAATCTAATATTATCTCACCTTCATTATCATTAGCCGAATCTCTTTATAATCAAAATGATTATTTCAATGCAATTACTGAATTTGAACGCTACTTGTTTTATAACCCAGATGCATCTAACAAGCAAGAAATAAAATACAAATTAGCACTTTCGTATTTTTATTGTCAGGAAACATTAAAAACTGAACGAATACTACAAGAATTATCTTCAGAAGAAGGTCGGATATCTCAACAAGCCCAATGGTATTTGGTTCAGATGTATCTTAATACCAAAAAACACTTTAAGGCAAAGTTGGAGCTGAATGATTTATTAATAAGAGATAACAATCAAAACAAAGCCGAAATTTATCGTGCATTGGGTTATATTGCCTTACAAGAGCAAGACCCCAAAACTGCTTTAGAATATTTTATGCTCGCTCAAGATAGTTGGCTAATAAATAAAACTAATAACCTCATAAGGTTACCAAAGAAAAATATCTCTTTAGCACAACTACTCTCAACTCTTGTTCCGGGTAGTGGTGAAATGTATTGTGGCCGATACGTATGGGGGATTTTATCATTTCTGGTTAATTCGGTCACAATCTATGGAACAATCTATAGTTTTAAGCATAAACAATATCTGGATGCCAGTTTAATCTTCTCAATCTTTTTCACAAGATTTTACAATGGTTCTCGAAATAACGCCCGAGATTTTGCTATCGAATTTAATACAAAAATATATCAAAAAGCATTAAGAGAAATAGAGAAAGTCTTTGAGTTAGATAAGATATCGAAATATTAATTATTAACTTTACCAGATTTATTTTCAAATGACCTTAATTAATTTTAGCAAACATATATGCTAAATTTAAGATTAAATCAATAGGTAATATTCGAATTTATCTATTTCTTTAGCGAAAATAAAATTTACATAGTAAACCGATAATTTTTTATTTCAACCTATTTCAATTAGGATAAAACTATTTATAAATAGATTTATGTATTATTAAACTAAGAATAAAAATCTGTTGATAGTAGTTCTGAATTAAAACTTTGTTTTGGTAAAACAAACTAAAAAATACAACTTCTTCGACTTTACGATACGATGTCTGCGGTCTGTTTTATATGTAACCAGTCAAAACTAATAACACAACTCAACACATTCAAATTTTTATTTTTTTCGGTGTGCATATTAATCTTTCTTGCCTCTTTGATTATGTAATATATTTCGCCTATCTGAAATACTGCCCTGTAATCTACATACTTATACAAATTCTATTAATAATTAGTCAAGCAATGTCTAGATATAATCTAATCCACACAATCCCTAAAATAATTTAAATTTTCACAAGATTTTTGCTATCAAAAAGTTATCTATATAACAATTATCCCCCAAAAATCGATAAAAAGTAAATTTCTATTATTTTATTTTCGGTAATTAAAATAACAATCTAAAAACCAACTACCTTTTATCTATATATGAGTATAAGTTATCAGTAACAATGAATTTTACTACAACCTGTTTGATGGATATGTATAATCTCAATCGTGACGTTTGTTTATTTATCCCAGAGTGGAACTATCTTAAATCTATTCACATCAATCAATCCTTTATCTGTAAGTTTTAATTCAGGAATAACCGGTAAAGCCAGAAAGGATAATGTAATAAAAGGATTATCAATCTTAACTCCCCATAATTTTCCTATTCTAATAAGTTCCTTTAATTTATTACTAACTATTTCTGCTGGTTCATTGGACATTAATCCGGCAATGGGCAAGGGAAGTGAAGCTTTAATCTTTTCTTTATCTACTGCCACAAACCCTCCACCAAGTTTTATTAAAGATTTAATCGCATAATAAATATCATCATCATTTGTGCCAACTGCGATAATGTTATGTGAATCATGAGAAACGGATGATGCCAATGCACCTTTTTTGAGTCCAAAGCCACTAACAAACCCAACTCCAATATTGCCTGTTTTTTTATGGCGTTCGCAGACAACTAATTTTAAAATATCTCGTTCAAAATCCGGAACAACTTCCTTTTTTATAATCTTAGGATTGGTTAACCACATTTCTGTAATAATTTGATTAGGGATAATTTTTATTACTTTTATTTTGCCATCTTGTGCTTTAACCTTAAGTGCTGATTTTGTAAAAGGTCTCACTTTCATTGTATGGAAGACGCGCCGGTCTTGATAATCGGGAATTTTAACCATTAGTTGCATATTCTGAACGATAATCTTACCATTTTTTACAACCATTTTGACATTAAAATCATTTAAGTCATCAACAACGGTAATATCGGCTAATTTCCCTGGAGCAATTGCACCGCGATTATACAAACGAAAGTACTCGGCTGGATTTAGTGTCACCATTTGAATTGCAGTAATAGGGTCTATTCCTAACTTAACTATTTTTCTCAAAACTGCATTAAGGTGCCCTTCAGATAATAATTCATCGGGATGTTTATCATCGCTCACCAGCATTAAACGTCGGGCATTGCGCAAATTAATTAATGGATAGAGCGAAGAAAGATTTTTTGCTGCTGAACCTTCGCGAATCATAATATACATCCCAGACCGCAGTTTCTCTTGGGCTTCTTTAACATCAGTAGATTCATGGTCAGATACTATACCTGCACTTAAATACGCCTGAAGTAGTCTACCAGTTAACTTAGGACAATGACCATCAATTATTTTTTCAAATTGTTTAGCCACCACTATCTTTTCGATAACATCAGGAAATGCATAAACTACTCCAGGGAAATTCATCATTTCGGCCAAACCTAAAATTCTCTCTTTTTTCAAATAAACATTTATCTCTTGCGCCGATATTAAACCACCAGCAGTTTCCATAATGGTTGATGGAACACAAGATGGCATCGTCAAAAAGATATCCAAGGGAAAATCTTTACTGGCATTCAAAATATAATCAATTCCTTTAGTTCCTAAAACGTTTGTTATCTCATGAGGATCGGCGACAATTGTTGTCGTACCAGAAATAAGTAAGAGCCGGGCAAATTCTGACAAACTCAAAAGCGAACTCTCAATATGAAGATGCGCATCAATAAATCCTGGTAAGGCGTATAGACCAGAAATATCAATGATATGGTCTGCTTTTATATAATCATTACCGATGCCGCAGATGACCTTATTATCAATTAATATATTGGTATCAAGAACTTCCCCGGAAAATACATTAACGACCCTAGCATTTCTTAAAAGCAATGATCCTTTAATACGACCAGAGGCAATATCAATTCTTCTCTTTATTATCTTTGGAAGTATCTTTTTCGGCTTAATGTTTGGCAGAACCATTTTTTTTATTATCAAATTCTACATAAGCAATATATGGCAGATTACGGTACAATTCTTGATAATCAATACCATAACCGACAACAAATTTATTAGGAACTTTGAATCCCAAATAATCAATTTTTACTTTTATTTTATGCCGAGCTGGTTTATCCAATAATGAGCAGATTTTAATGCTTCGCGGCTTTTTTAAGGCAAGATAATCCGTAATATATTTTAGAGTAAGACCTGTATCGACAATATCTTCGACTAATATTATATCGCGATTTTCAATGGCACATTTCAGATCCGTTACGATTTTCACAACACCAGAACTTTCGGTAGCATAACCGTAACTTGAAACTTGTAGAAAATCACAGTTTACAGGTATAGTAATATTTCGGACTAAATCTGCCATAAAGACCCAAGCACCTTTTAGCACACCAACTAAAAGCGGAGTCGTGTTTTTATAGTCCTTAGAAATTTGTCTGGCTATTTTTTCGACTTTTTGGTTTAGTCTGGTTTCAGAAATTAAAGGAATTATTCTTACCATTTAGAATTGCATTTGCATTTAATCTCTATAAGATTAAGGACAGACACTTAAAAGATTAAACACTGATTAATGAAGATAAAATCGGGGCGACTGGATTTGAACCAGCGACCTCTTGGTCCCGAACCAAGCGCGCTAAACCAACTGCGCTACGCCCCGGATTTTTAAGCATTGTCTGGCACCAATGGCACAAAGGCACATTCAAAGATTCTTCTTTGTTTTACACGGCCGTTGTGTTTGACGCCAAGTACCAAGGTTTGGGTATAACCTTTTCCCAGCGGAATGACAATTCTGCCATTTTCCGCAAGTTGTTCTTGAAGTTGGCCAGGTATAAATTCAGAGGCTGCGGTTACAATTATTCGGTCAAATGGGGCAAATTCTTTCCAACCTAATGTGCCATCGCCAATTTTATATCGAATGTTTGTATAACCTAATCGCTGTAATATTTTGCGCGCATTCAATGAAAGTTCAGCAATTCGTTCAACAGAATAAACCGTTTTCGCAAGCAATGCCAAGATTGCAGTCTGATAACCTGAGCCGGTGCCAATTTCTAAAACCCGATGTGATTCGTAAATATCCAAATACTCAGTCATAGCCGCAACTATATAAGGTTGTGAGATGGTTTGGTTAAAACCGATGGGCAATGGATAGTCACCATATGCTTGATGAACTAAGCTCGAAGGCACAAAAAGATGCCGTGGCACTTTACGAAATGCATCCAATACTTTCGGATTTTTAATTCTGCGACTAATAAGTTGTTCTTGCACCATCTTGTTTCGTAAAATTGCATAATCATTATTAACTTCCATATTAATAAACTTGCGTCAGAAAAAGCATATCCAATTATAAAGCACTGTCAAGAAGGGAGTTTAAATAACTTTTATTACTTAACTTTAATATACCTTATTTTTATGTCCACTCTAAAAATTAAATATTTTTAAAGATTTTTCTGAATTAGAAGATTATTTTCTATTTGTTGCGAGTATAGATAATAGTCGCTTTTTTCTTGCCAGCAATATTACATTGAGTTGTAACATTGATTTTGTCTTGCTCTTTAACATCAATTATTTTATAAAGGGCAAATTGTGCTATTTTGTCAACTTGTCGGAAAAAGTTCTGTTTGATAACCTCTTTACCGTTAATGTCAACCATGAGCGAACTAATAAAATGATTATTCGGATTTTTGACAGAATGGTAGACTTGTATGTTTAGAATTGTGCCAGTCGAATCCCAGGTCATCTTTATACTGTCAGCCGGATGGGCAACAACACCTGATATCGCAAAAAGTATTATAATTAGAAATATAACCGGTGATTTCATACTACCTCCCCAATAAAATATTTGCTAAACATAATTCTATTTATTATTAATTAAATTAATAAGATTAAATCACAAATTTTTGTCTTTTCTTTCACATATTCGGATTCGGCGAGTATTTTAACGGAGTTTCTTGTCACGATTCAATCTAAATATAACTCAGATAAATTACAAATATTGCATGAATTGAAGCAAGGATTATTGCTGCAATTGCGATTCTTATATGCCACTGTAAACCGAGTCGTATAAAGCGCCGTCCTGTCAGAATTGCTAATAACAATAGAACATAAGTTAAAACACCAGAAATAATAATTATTCTATACATTTTATTACAACTCCTGTCTAAGATTAAAAATTATATCTAACTGTCATTGGAATATTATTTCCGTTTTTTTGGTATATTCAAAAATAAATCGCGACATTTAATTATAAAGTTTTCTTAAAGTGTTAATTGATAAACCCGATAGGTTTTATAAAGTTTAGCGTCCCATAATAAAATTGGTCGTATGATGTTTAAGTTATCTTCCAGAATCCAGGATACCTCTCCCCATTTATAACCTTTTTTTCGTGCGCCTAAGAATGTTTCGTAATAGAGTAAAGCATCAATACCAATATTACGGAATTTATCTTTGACTCCCAATGCCCATAACCTGGCTGATGTAATTTTATTACGATATTTTAGAAATTTAAAGATACCAAATGGAAATAATCGTCCATTAAGTCTTTTTAATACTTGATTGTAATCTGGTAAGCCGATACTCATTCCTGCTGGTTCATTGTTAATTTCTACAATGGGAACGATTTCTGGCACGACAATTGATTTTAGTTTTTTAGCCAAATAGTCAATCTCTTGTTCGGTCATTGGCGCAAAATCCCAATTATTACTCCAGGCATTGTTATAGATTTCTTTAATTTTTACTAAATCCTCTTTTAAGTTTTTTAAATTTACCGGTCTAACTTTTATATCCTTGCGATTTTTAATTGATTCCACAACCCGAACTAATTTTTCTGGAGGGTCTTTATCAACATCAATTAAATAAGCATATAAATCTTTTATCTTACGAAACCCAAATTTTTCAATTAAATCTAAATAGTATTGGGGATTGTATGACATTTTAATCATTGGTGGAGATTCAAAACCCGAAATTAAAAATCCGGCTTCATCGTTGAGCGAAGGATTTGTCGGTCCATAAATTTCTGACATCATTTTATCTTGGTGATATTTAATTACTTGATAAAACAATGCCTCAACTACTGAATTATCGTTTACACATTCAAAAAATCCGAAAAATCCGACATTTTTATTATGATATTTGCAGTAATTATAATCAATAATTGCCGCAACTCGACCAACAGTTTTACCATTAGATTGAGCAATATACAATTCGCAATCAGCGTGGCAAAAGAAAGGATTACGCCTCTTATCCAAAGTTTCTTTAACATCAGCAATAAGTGGTGGTACCCAGTTAGGGTCATTCTGATAGATTTTCCAGGGTAACATCACAAATTCATTCAAATCTCGACTGGTTTCAACCTTCTTGATTCGTAAAGCCTGATCCGCCATATATATTTCGTCAAAAAGATACTATAGTTATAAGAAAGCCAAAATCATATCTTAATATCTTCATTGCCTCAATGAAATGTTTTATCTATTATGTGCAATTGTATTTATATCGGCTTACAGTAAAAACGAAAAGTCTTATATTTTTGGGCATTTATTGATAGTAACAAATTTATAAAATCAGTATGGTCTTCTTGGACATACGATACTTCACAATACTTGTATCCCTTCATTTTGGCATGAGACAACATCTGAAAAAGCAGTAGTTTTTCCATCCCTTGATTTATGTAGTCCCAATTAATTGCCATTATTGCCAAACGAATTGTATCAATCTTTTTCATTAATCGTTTAAATTTGAATATTTGCCAAGGGTATATCTCTTTACCAAATGATTTAAGAATTTGGTTAACATCAGGAATTGCTGCTGCTGTTGCAATTGGTTCTTTAGGGTTTTCAATGAAAATGTTTAATGCTGGGTCGAGAAATAATCTGATTTTCTTTACAATTCCATACATAACTTCCTTAAATACCGGAGCAAATTCGCAACCCATTTTCCATGAATCATTATAAATCTCACGCTTTTTATCTAAATCTTTTGATAATTTCCGTAAATCAAAATTACGAATGGTCAAATTAGACGACTTCTTAAGGTTTTCACAAGTTTTGGTAAACTCAACAGGTAAATCAGTGGTTAAATCAATTAAAAAAGCATAATAGTCTTTTGATTTCTTAAATCCATATTGCTCAAAATACTCAACATAATATTTAGGATTATATGATGTTCGGTAGGTAGGACGAGAATCAAAATTATCAATAAGCAATCCTATTTGGTCAATCATCACCGGCATGGCTGGACCACACATTTCATTTAAGAGTTTAGATTGGAAATATTCAGCAACTTTATCCAAAAGGGCTTTGGCTACTTCATAGTCAGGTATCGTTTCAAACATACCAACTAAACCGATATTGGTATTATGATGATTTATATAATTGTAATCTATAATGCCAACAATTCTGCCTACTGGTTCATTCTTCCGACGGGCTAAAAATATCTCTCGTTCCGAATGACAATAAATCGGATTTTTCTTTGTGTCTAAACTCCATTTAGTTGTTCTGGCTCGATACGGAACCCAATTTCTATCATCTTTATATATTCTCCAAGGCAGAAGGATAAAATCTTCCCAATCTTTTTTCGTTCTTACCGGTGCTACGACTAAATCAGTATTAGTCATTAGAAACTCCCTCTAATATTTTATTTTTATTTATTTTAAATTCTTATCGGTCGAATAGTCACTCTGGGATGAATAGTTATTAGATGATTCCTGCTTTTTTACCCACTTTTTCAAAGATTGATAATGCTTCATCAAGGTCCTCGTCAGTATGGGTCGCCATATAACTTGTGCGGATTAGACTTCTTCCTGGTGGCACTGCCGGTGGAATCACCGGATTAGCAAAAATACCGCCTTCATATAAATCATGCCAAAAATTAATTGCTTTCGTATCATCTCCAATAATTAAGGGAATAACTGGAGTGCAACTTGTGCCGGTATTATATCCTAATTTCTTAAAGCCATTCAACATCTTATTAGTATTGTGCCAGAGCCGTTTACGTCGTTCAGGTTCATTTTTGATTATTTCTAAGGCAGCGAGAACAGTTGCAACTGCTGGTGGTGGAATACTCGCGGAGAAAATTAGTGAGCGGGCTTGATGTCTAATATAAGTTATGACTTTTTTATCACCGACAATAAAACCACCAATTGTAGCAAATGATTTTGAGAAAGTTCCCATTATTAAGTCGACCGAGTCTTCTAAACCAAAATGCTCAGCGGTGCCTGCTCCTCGTTTGCCTAAAACTCCAACTGAGTGGGCATCATCAACCATAACTCGGGCTTTATATTTTTTCGCAAGCCTTACGACATTAGGTAAATCAATAATATCGCCTTCCATACTGAATATACCATCTACGATTATCAACTTTCCACAATCTTTATCCAAACTACTGAGTACTCGTTCTAAATCTTTCATATCATTATGAAGAAAACGGACCGAACGGCCATATGATAATTGACAACCATCCACAATAGAAGCATGGTCAAGTTTATCAACAATTGCAACATCACCCTTACGAACTAAAGAAGAGATAACTCCTAAATTTGTTTGAAACCCAGTAGAAAAGACAATACAATCTTCTTTATGAAAAAACTCGGCTAATTTGTGCTCTAATTCCTCGTGTAAATCTAATGTGCCATTAAGAAAACGAGAACCAGTGCAACCTGTGCCATATTTTTCAATGGCTTTAATTGCGGCTTCTTTTAATTGGGGATGTGTGGTCAAGCCAAGATAATTATTCGAGCCCAGCATTATTAATTCTTTACCTTTGATAACAACCCGGCGGTCAGGTTCAGAATCTAATGCCCGAAAATAAGGATAAAATCCAGTACGCTTTGCACGCTCCACAATCGGATAGTATTTGAGACACTTATCAAATAAATCCATTGGTTCAATTTTACTTTAATATTCTCGTCTGTCAAGGATAAAATGAAGAGACCACTGAACAAATCAATTTTTGCTTATGATAATCAGAAATCACAGTATATTCTAAATCTTATGATAGTTCAGAAGCACTTTTTCCGATTTAACATATCAAGTCTAATTTACACAAAATATTATCCACTACCCTAAAATCTTTAATTGACAATCTAAATAAATTTTCTATAATACCAATATGGCGCAAAAGAAAAATCAACAATTTCGAGTTGCAAAAATTAATATTCTAAAATCCGTCGCTCGCCGACCAAAAGGTTTTTTGCGAGTAACTAAAATCCATAAAGATAAAACTATCTATTCCCGAAAAAAAGAGAAACAAATATTTAAGAAAGAAATTACTAACCTGATTACTAACGAAGATTAATTTTGATGCAACGAGCAGAAGCATATCAATTAGTAGTTTCAATGGTCACAAACAAAAATCTTATCAAGCATATGTTAGCAACTGAAGTATGTATGAAATATCTTGCGCGACATCTTTGTGAAAACGAAGAAGAATGGGGTTTAGTTGGATTACTTCACGATTTAGATTATGATGCAACAGTAAACAATCCAGAACAACACAGTCTAATCACAGCTAAGATTTTACAAGATAAAGGACTTAGCGAAGAACAGATTGAAGCAATAAAGGCGCATTGTGGTAAAGCTGGTTTACATTCCAAGATGGCAAAAGCACTCTATGCTGTAGACCCAGTCACTGGTTTAATAGTTGCATCTGCACTGATGCATCCAGAAAAGAAACTGGCTAAACTTGATAAAGAGTTTATCTTAAGACGCTATAAAGAGAAAAGTTTTGCGCGTGGTGCGAATCGAGAACAAATTGCCAGTTGTTCCGAATTAGGGCTATCCTTAGATAATTTTATTGATGTCTGTTTAAAAGCGATGACAGAAATTGCCAGTGAATTAGGTTTATAAGTAAATATGTATAAGCAGAAAAATCTCCAAAATAATTTTATTGATATCTGCTTAAAAGCAATGACAGAAATTGCCAGTGAATTAGGTTTTTAAATAAATATGTCCAAACAGAAAAAATCATCTGTAAAAACTTTTCAAGATATAATTTTTGATTTACAGAAATATTGGGCTGAACAAGGTTGTCTCATTTTTACGCCATATAATTCAGAAGTCGGCGCTGGAACTTTTAATCCTGCTACTTTTTTGAGAGTTCTGGATAAAAAGCCTTGGCGCGTCTGTTATATTGAACCATCGAAAAGACCGCGCGATGGTCGATACGCGCAAAACCCTCTAAGGGTTCAACAATTCTGGCAACTCCAAGTAATTCTCAAACCAGTTCCCGAGAATATTCAAGATATTTATTTAAAAAGCATTTCTCGTCTTGGTATTTCGCTTAAGGATAACGATATTAGATTTATTGAAGACGATTGGGAATCTCCGACCCTTGGTGCTTGGGGACTGGGATGGCAAGTAGAACTCAATGGTATTGAAATAACTCAATTTACCTATTTTCAACAAATGGGTGGTTTAGATTTAGAGATGATACCTGTTGAGTTAACTTATGGCTTAGAAAGAATTGCAATGTTTATTCAAAAGCGAAATTCGATTTTCGATATTCAGTGGAACCAAGATTACACCTGGGGTGATATTTATCGACAAAATGAAATTGAATTTTCTAAATATAATTTTGAATTGGCTGATGTTAAATTTCATTTATCGCTTTTTGAAAAATATGAAGAAGAAGCCGATAGACTCTTAGAACAAGGATTAGTTTATCCCGGCTACGATTGTGTTATTAAATGCTCACATATTTTCAATATTTTAGAAGCAAGAGGCGCAATATCAGTATCAGAACGAACCAATTATATTGCTCGAGTGAGGAAATTAGCCCGAAAGTCTGCTTTAACTTATATCAAAACTATTGAAAATACTCAACAACAATAACTGCGCTGAATATTAGGAAACCCTGCACAACTTATTGTTCATATAAAGATATTAAAATCACTTAATCTTCATTCTAAGACACATCTTATATTCAGTGCTACTCACCAATTATATTAGAAAATTCTGAAAAAGTGTCGCTGAACTTACGAAAGATTGACAATATTCTATGATTCCTGTGTAGTTGACTAAAAATTGATTTATTCAGAGGCTTTACAACCAAAGTTCTACCAAAGTCAATTTTATTATCGGAAGTATCGAAATTATTGAATACTTCTTGTAATTTTTTGAATCTTCTCCAATACAGACGCATGTCGCGAGGTGTCACAAGTTTTTTTTCAGAGGTCTTATATCTTACAACTTGACACTATAACATTATTTCATTATCTTATTCAACTATGAAAAACACACTATATTATTATACTTCAGAGTCAGTTACTGAAGGTCATCCAGATAAAATCTGTGACCAGATTTCTGATGCAGTTTTAGATGATGTTTTAAGACAAGACCAAAATGGTCGAGTTGCTTGTGAAGTATTTGTTTCAGTCGGATTAGTGATTGTGGGCGGAGAGATAACCACAACCGCATATGTTGATTTACCCATCTTAGTTCGAAAGTTATTATATGATATTGGTTATACAAGCACTAAGTATGGATTAAGTGCGGAAAATTGTGCGATTATCAATATCATTGGAAGACAGTCCCCGGATATTGCGCAAGGTGTTGATGTTGGCGGTGCTGGTGACCAAGGTTTAATGATTGGTTACGCCTGTCGTGAAACAAAAGAATTAATGCCTTTACCAATTATGCTGGCGCACAAATTATGTCAAAGACTGGCTTATGTGCGCAAGAACAAGATATTAGATTACCTTGGTCCTGATGGTAAGTCCCAAGTTACTGTTGAATATGAAGATGGTAAACCGAAAAGAGTTACCAGTGTTGTAATTGCGGCACAGCATACTGAAGATATTTTAGACCGAACCGGTAAAAAAATTACCCAAAAAGCCCGAGAAGAAATTATCGAAACAATTATAAAGTCTGTAATTCCTAAAACCCTTTTAGATAATAACACGAAATATTATGTCAATGAGACCGGTAAATTTGTTATTGGCGGTCCGCAATCAGACACAGGTATGACCGGTCGAAAGGTGATTGTTGATACTTATGGAGGAATGGCGCGACATGGTGGTGGCGCTTTTTCGGGCAAAGACCCAACTAAAGTTGACCGCACGGCTTCTTATTTTGCACGGTATGTTGCAAAAAATTGTGTTGCGGCTGGTGTCTGCGATAAGATGGAATTAAGTCTTGCCTATGTTATTGGCAGACCTGACCCAATTCATATTGGGGTCAATACCTTTGGCACAGGTAAAATTCCTGACCAAGAACTGTTGAAAATTATCCAAGAGATTTTTGATTTCACACCAATAGGTATGATAAAAAAACTTAACTTACGCCGTCCGATATATCTTCCCACAGCTTGCTATGGCCATTTTGGTAGAGAAGAAGAAAACTTCACTTGGGAAAAACTGGATAGTGTTAACATTATCAAAAAGGCATCGTATAAAAAATTATGATGTAGCGAGGAGTTTATGGATTTTGATATAAAAGATATTAAATTAGCACCCCAAGGTAAATTACGCATTGAATGGGCAAATCGATTTATGCCCGTTTTAAACTTAATCCGAAATCGCTTTGAAAAAGAAAAACCACTGAAAGGTATCAAAGTCTCTGGTTGTCTTCATATCACTTCAGAAACGGCAAATTTAGCAATTACGCTCAAAGCCGGCGGAGCTCAAGTTCGATTATGTGCTTCTAATCCCCTGTCCACCCAAGATGAAGTCTCTGCCAGTATTGTTAAAGATTATCAAATTCCGGTATTTGCAATCAAAGGCGAAAACCGAAAATTATACTATCAACACATTGAGCAAGCATTAGACCATAAACCTGATATCACCATTGACGACGGAGCCGATTTAGTTTCAACCTTACATACCAAGAAAAAAGAATATCTTAAAAATGTTCTTGGTGGCACTGAAGAGACAACCACTGGAGTTATCAGATTAAAGAGTATGGAAAGAGATAACGCCTTAAAATATCCCATCATTGCTGTTAATGACTCTCAAACTAAATTCTTATTCGATAACCGATATGGCACGGGTCAATCGACATTAGACGGCATTTTAAGAGCAACTAATTTTCTTTTTGCTGGTTCAACTGTAGTTGTCTGTGGTTATGGTTGGTGTGGTAAAGGCGTTGCTAGTAAAGCCCAAGGTCTGGGAGCCAATGTTATCGTCTGTGAAGTTAATCCCATTAAGGCACTGGAAGCCAAAATGGATGGGTTTTTAGTAATGAGATTGATTGATGCCTGCTCTTTGGGCGATGTATTTGTCACGGTCACCGGTTGCGAAGATGTCATAAACAAAAAACATTTTTTAACAATGAAAGACGGAGCAATCATCTGCAACTCAGGCCATTTTGATGTTGAAATAAATAAAAAAGACCTTGCTCAAGTAACTGTGAGAAAAAAATTAATTCGGCCTTTTTGTGAAGAATATGAACTTAAAAACCACAAAAAGATTTATCTTTTAGCCGAAGGTAGGTTAGTCAACTTAGCATCGGCTGAAGGACATCCGGCAATGGTAATGGATATGTCATTTGCCAATCAGGCATTATCTGTAGAATACCTTGTCAAAAAAGGATTTACTTTAGAAAATAGAGTATATAAACTTCCAGAAGAACTTGACCAAGAAATTGCCTATCTCAAATTAAAATCAATGAATATTGCAATAGATAAATTAACTTCTAAACAGAAAAAATATATCTCATCCTGGCAGTTCGGAACTTAAAGTAAAAAAACAAAGATAAGTAAAATAGAATTTACTAATTAAAAATAATTTTTAGACGCAATGATTGACCCACTTGGTAGTCCAATGGGAAACCCTATCCATAATTTCACCCATAGTCTATTTAGTTATCAGAACCCTAATTGAGTTAACCGTCTAATTCACAATTGGTTAAACTATATTGAGTACTGTCCGATAGGTATGCCCCCAGGCAAGCCAGGGGGCATACCGGTGGGCAGCCTAGGGGGTAGCCGGTAGGATAGCGGATTAGACTAAGCACACCGCTTGAAATTATCTTTTGAAAATTAAATTAAAAGGGGTGGTCAATTTGACCACCCCTTAGTTTGGTTATCCAGCAGAATGTTTCTGCCAGATAAATTTTAGTTTATTGGACTACAACCTTTGTTTGGAGACGATTAGTAGCATTCTCATATCTTAAGAAGTAGATGCCTTTTGATAGGGATTTGGTGGAAAGTTCGGCTGTGTAGATTCCAGCATTCTCATAACCATCTTTTAGAGTTAAGACTGCTCTGCCGTTAATGTCATAGAGTTTTATGCTAACTTTACCGGAAATTGGCACCGCATAACGAACTGTTGTCCGATTGGCAAATGGATTAGGAGCAACACTAATCGATGCTGGAGTTATCGTGGTCTTGTTTTCGGACATTGTTGCAATTGTTGTTTGAACTGGTGTCGATACTTTTGGTGTCGTATTCGGAATAACGAACCAGAGACGATTATTGTTAATCGCATCCAGTAAGTTGCTATAGAAATGTTGATTAGTTTGAGTAACCCAGGCGTTAATCGCATTATTGATAATATCACCGATTAGCCAGCCTTCTCCAGGTTGATAAACCATATTGCCATTGTCGACCCAGACAACATCGGTTAAATCCAGGCAGAAGTATTTTTCGCTTAAGAGAGTTGCTAATAATTGTGCTGCAAGCATATATCCAGGATTACTGGCATTCGCATTTCTCAAATAACCATTAACTTGATTTTTGAAATTCGTTAAGTTAACTGTATCAAACGGCGTTGAACCACGGGGCTGTTTGGGATAGGCCGTCCAGGTGGCATAAGGTGGTAAAGTGACAAGATATTTTGCATCATTAAGTGTAAGAAGCGCTTGTCCATTTTTATTGCCCCAGAAGCCGATTGTTCTTGCACAATTACGCTTTATCATCTTCTGATAGTTAGCAGTTACGGTCTTGCTCATATCCATTATCACACCTGTTGATTCTGCCCATGGGTTAATAATCTCACTCATATCATCAGTTGTCCAACCTGCAAAGAACCAGAAGTAAGGTGAACTATCTACTGGATTCGTAGTCTTAATTGGTGCTGTATCGCCTTCCATATAGTATCCTTCCCAAACCGGAGTAGTTAAATTAAGCGGATTAGTTATAAGTGTTAAATAATATAAAGTAGCCTCGGTCCACTCCGCATATTCTGTAATCGGACCATTCATTGTCACTTGTGCTGGATTATCTGTTCCCGTATAAGAACCTGTGCCTGTGCCCGTCCAACCAATCCAAGTATAACCAGGTGCGGACGCTGAAATCGTAAGCACGGTTCCAGCATCATACCAATGGGTTCCAATTGCTGGGTTGGTCGTGCCATAATTCGCTCTGTCTCTTATACACATCT
>JAOABV010000023.1 GCA_026418155.1 candidate division WOR-3 bacterium
TGGGCAACCCAGGGGCTTGCCGAGAGGACCGCAGATTAGACCACCGAAAGGGTCAAGCAAACCACTCAAAACTTCAGCGCTTTTGAAAAATATGCCCTATATTTAGTGTCCCTGAATTTCCCTCAAACATTGACAATATTTCCCATATCCCTACCAAATTTTCGATTTTTTCCCAATTTATATACCACAAAAATACGATAACAGACCATTAAAAACAGAAAGCAAAGATGATACTCACCTTTAATTTATTAGAACCTCCATAAACCTTTCAATGTTTACGATATCCCTAACAAAGTATCGATTTTCTCCAAAAAATTTAGTATATCACCAAAACAAGATGACCGAACATTAAAACCGAGAGGAAGGAATCTGCTAACTTTTAATTCGCTAAAATATTTCAGATGACGCGATTGACTTTATCTTGCATTGTCTGTGGTTTATCAAACCGGTCATCAATTTTAATCGTGGTCAGAATGCGCTTCACACCCATTTTTCTTTGCTCTTCGTGAAGACGCAGAATTAGTTTAAGGATTTCCGATAAATCGCCTTCAATACATGTTCCCATAGGACCGACTTGAAACTTAAGCCCGCTTTCTTTAATCAGTGTAACCGATTTTCGAACATACTCACTGACACTTGGGTTTTGAGTTCCTATAGGCACAACACTAATATCAACTATTGCCATCTTTGCCTCCTTGGTGTATTGACTTAAATTGGTTTATTTTTGTTCTTTGCCGCAATGAGGACAGATTTTCTCATCTTTGCCCATTAGTTGCTGACAATGAGGACAATGGGTTAATGCTACCTTACACGGCTGACAGAATGGTGCATCTAATGGCTCATCACAATAAGGACAACGACATTCTTGGGAATTTATTTTTTTCACTTCTTCTCCGAAACCACTGATTTCTGTTTGGCAAGATAATTCTCAATTGCTTTATGGAGCGCATCTGCGCCTAAATTTGAGCAGTGCATCTTATTGGGTGGTAAACCACCGAGTTCTTCCGCAACGAGTTGATTAGTAATCTTGAGGGCTTCTTCAATCGTCTTTCCTTTTGCCATCTCTGATACCATACTTGAGACCGCAATGGCTGCGCCACAACCAAATGTTTTAAATTTAACATCAACTAATCGGTTATCTTTAACTTTAATATAAAAAGTCATCATATCACCACATACTGGATTACCAACTTCACCAACGCCATCAGCATCAGGAATCTCGCCCACATTACGAGGATTGCGAAAATGGTCCATTACTTTTTCTGAATACATATGCCAAAATCTATTCAGTATACATCAAAAGCAAGTCTCTCGTTTCTTGTTAATTTAGTAAGGGCGGTTAGCAATTGATACATATTGAGATTTATCTTTTACTCAAGTTCTAAAGAGAATTCCCGCAAATTAAACCAAAAGCCAGTTTTTTCAATGTAGTCGATTTCCGCCTGGATTAATTCATAATGGGCTTGCTCCATCTTTCTGAGTCGACGATACATTTCCTTGGCTTTAGGGTCAGTGCTTTTCTGCTCTTGCTCCCGATAAAACTTAATGGCATTATCTTCCAGTTCTAAAGCCGTGCGTAAAGCCAGCAATTGGTCTAAACCTTCAGAACCACGAATTCTTTTGGTCTTCTCCTTTATCTTGGGCACTAATTGCTCAATCTCGGATGAAGGGATTTTGACATTAATCCAACATTCTTTTTCCGCAACACTCATCTTCTGTTTTTCTAAAATTGTCATATGCTCAAATTCATCTGAGGCTAAGCGAATGAACATATTCTTTCCGCTTTCATCTTTGGTTTGATAGGCAAAGTTCAAATAAGTCTGTAGCCCTTGTTTTTCGGCTTCAAGCGCTGTTTCTAAGGCTTTTACGGCATCAGGTATTTTCATATCTTTTTAATCAGTGCATATTTTTGTTGAGATAATTTACGAATATGTTCTTTTTCTTGGTCAATAATTTTGCTCACAATATCTTGCTCTTCGGGTTTGACAAAATTTTTAATCTCGTGATAAAAAAGTAAGGTTTCTTTTTCAAATGCCAACGCATAGTCCAATAGTGCTTTTGGTGATTTCGCTCGTTTAAGAAAACTCAGCGCCTTGTCTTTACCTAAAAAGAATTTAGAATCAGTAATCGCTTTAAGATATAAGCCGACTTCTTCCCAATCAAAAGGAATTGTTGCCGGACCCCGTTTGACGATTGAAAACAGGTCGTTGAAGAATTTTTTATGTTTCTTTTCTTCTTGTGCCAACTGTGTGAAAAGCGATGCTAATGATTTGAGTCGAGTTGTCTTGGCAGCATCGGTATAGAAAGCAAATCCGGTTTCCTCAGTTTTTATTGCCATTTCAATAACTTCAACTGCAGAATAAAATATTTGCATATAAAAAGTTTAGCATAAGTTTAAGTGTTGTCAAGAAAAAAATGTTAAGAAAAGTGTATAGAGATACCAGCGGGCTTATGGCTGGTATTAAATCTTTTTTTGAGGTCTGTGCCGGATATGACAAACTGTATCCCATAGTACTTTGATTCGTATCGTAAGCGACATTAAGAAAGTTTGCTTGGTTAAAGCCGATTTTGTTTTTATCCCTATCTGTTTAATTTAAATATGAAAAGAATCTGGAAGTTGGCGATAAGAAGTTTTCAGTCTATCTTTGAAATTACCTAACTTTGAAATTACCTTGGTTATATATTGCAATGATGTCATTGCCAATGGCTCGATTAATATTAAAGCATATTATCTACGGCTTTTAGGAATTCATTTTACTGCTTACTTGAAGCAATTTTCTTAGTTCTTAATAATTGATAAGGGGGTAGATTTATATAGCGTCTTTTATACTTAAATATATATTTGAGATTGATTTTGATTAATTTCAAAACTTGTTTGAGGTATCCATTTTTAATTCTAATTAAACATCTTAAGACATTGCAGTATCGCTCATAGGCAGATAGCATTGAAGAAAATCTTTGACAAATGGATAATATTTGATTATAATATTATAATAACAGTTTACTAAACTCGCCAATGAGAAAAATATATTTTTTTTAATATTTGGAGGAAAATATGAATAAGAAAAGTAATGGTTTATTTGCCATTATTTTTGTTATTTTCTCAATAGGCAATCTTTGGGCTCAGATAGAAACACAAAGAGAATGGTTATTAAGGTATGCTCAGGAACAAAAAGAAAAATATCAACGAGAACGGGCAGAGGCGGAGTCGATTGCGAAAAGTTTGAACCTGCCAATATTAGATATAGATGAGTTGGGAAGAACTATTGAATTGCAGAGATTTGAGAATGGTCGACCGGTTTATTATATTACGGAAAATCTAAATGCGGCCAAGACAATATCAACTGATAAAGTCTGGCCTGGTGGCAGTGGTGGATTTTCTTTTACCGGCGCTTCAGAAATATTGGGAATTTGGGACGCTGGCAAAGTTCGAAATACACATCAAGAACTTACCGGAAGAGTAATATTAGGAGACGGCGCATCAACTCTAAGTAATCATGCAACGCATGTTGCCGGCACAATGATTGCATCGGGTGTTCAAGCCAATGCAAAAGGCATGTCCTATCAAGGTAGTTTACGTGCCTATGATTGGAATAATGACCAGAGTGAAATGGCAAGTGCGGCAGCAGATGGATTAAAAGTTTCTAATCATTCTTATGGAATCATTACTGGTTGGTATACGCCTAACGGCGTTTCGTGGCATTGGTATGGAGACCCTGCAGTAAACTCATCAGAAGATTACGAGTTTGGTTTTTATTCCGAGGAGGCAAGAAATTGGGATAATATTGCCCGTAAAGCACCTTACTATCTGATTGTTAAATCAGCCGGTAATGACCGATTAGAAGGACCTTCGTCACAACCCATAACCCATACCCATTCCGGTAGTGGAAGTTATAATTGTATCCATAATTTAGATGGTGCGCCTAATGGTTATGATTGTATAAGTCACGCAGGTGTTGCTAAAAATATATTAACTGTTGGCGCAGTTGATGATATTCCTAATGGCTATTCACAACCCAGTGATGTTGTAATGTCTTCTTTTAGTTGTTGGGGACCCACTGATGATGGAAGAATAAAACCTGATGTTGTTGCGAATGGAATTAACCTTTATTCTTGTATCTCAACTTCAGATAATACTTATAGTACCTATAGTGGAACTTCTATGTCCTCGCCAAATGCTTCTGGTTCAGTCGGTCTTTTATTGCAAGCCAGAAGAAGTTATTGGGGAAATAATCCATTAAGAGCATCAACTATAAAAGGATTAATCATCCACACGGCTGATGAAGCCGGTTCAAATCCTGGACCAGATTATGTGTTTGGTTGGGGCTTAATGAATACGCTTAAAGCAGTTCAGGTGATAAAAGCCGATTCTAATGCGGGCGGCAATTTTATGATAAGAGAATATACCTTAACTAATGGCGGACAAATTGAATTTCAAGTTCTCAGTAATGGAACACAACCTTTGCGTGTGACAATCTGTTGGACGGATACTGCTGGAACGCCACCTTCTCCTTCCTTAGACCCGCCAACCCCAATGCTTGTAAATGACCTTGATTTAAGAGTAATTAGCCCAACTAACACAACATATTATCCTTGGATTCTTGACCCCAATAATCCATCAGCACCAGCAACAACTGGTGACAATAGCCGAGATAATGTTGAGCAGGTTTATATTGCTTCACCAAGCGCTGGAGCATATACCATTAGAATTAATCATAAAGGAACTTTAGTTGCTGGACCGCAACCAGTATCAGTAATTGTGACCGGTATAATTAAAGCAATCAAAGACATTCAGGTTGTCGCTATTGAAAATCCTACAGGCACAATTGACTCAACCGAAACTCCGATTGTGCCAAGGGTAAGAGTAAAAAATAATAATTCATCCAATGAGACTTTTAATGTCACTTTCAAAATTGGTAGTATTTACATATCAACTCGTTCCAAAACACTAAATGCTGGACAGGAAGATACAATCCTTTTTGCACCTTGGACACCAGTTCGTGGCACATTCCAGACTCGCTGTTCAACTTATCTTGCAGGTGATTTGGTAAGTTTCAATGATACGCTTAACAGTTCAGTTACTGTTCAAGTAAAAAATATTGGTGTGACTGCTATCGAAAATCCTGTTGGAACTATTGATTCCACAGGACCAATTACACCCCGAGCAAGAGTGAAGAATTATGGCACAAATCCAGAAAGTTTTAATGTCACAATGAGAATTGGCAGTTATACTCATACTCGGACTAAAATCCTAAATCCTAATGCTGAAGACACTGTGAACTTTACATCTTGGACACCAGTTCGTGGCACACACCAAGTTAAATGTAGCACTTATCTTACTAATGATGTGCAAAAGTCTAATGATACACTTGCAAATTCGGTTACAGTTCAAGTCAAAGATGTTGGCGTTATCCAGATTATCACACCCAGTGGCACAATGGATTCATCACCACCAATCATACCACAAGTGCGAGTGAAGAATTATGGCACTAATCAGGCAACTTTTGATGTTAATTTGAAGATTGGTACAACTTATAATCAGACTCGGTCAAAAACCTTAAATCCTGGAATTGAAGATACAGTCGGATTTCCCAGTTGGCAACCAATTCGTGGCACTTTTATCACTCGTTGTAGTGTTGGACTCTTAAATGATGCCGTTAAAAGTAATGATACATTGTCTAAGTCCGTTAGAGTTCAAATCAAAGATATTCAAGTCATTGCGATTGAAAGTCCGATGGGCACGGTTGATTCGACCAGTACTCCTGTGGTGCCAAGAATAAGAGTTAAGAATAATGGTTCTGAGACGGAAGTATTTAATGCGACATTCAAAATCGGAACTATTTATAATAATACGCGCTCAAAATCTTTGGCTTCAGGAGTTGAAGACACTGTTAATTTTACTCAATGGGTTCCGATGCGCGGAACTTATTCAATTCGTTGTAGCGTCTATTTGGCTGGAGATATGAATAATAGTAATGATACTCTTTCAGGTCAAGTTTTGGTGCGTGTGCGCAATGTCGGTATTGTCTCAATTACTGCGCCACCTGAAACTATCTTTCGAGATTACTTAGCGCCCAAAGCCAGCGTGAAGAATTACGGCACTAAACCTGAAACTTTTTATGTCTATTGTAAAATTTTGGATAGTCTGAAAACACAAGTTTATCTTGATTCTTCTTATGTAAGTAATCTCAATGTTAATGCTACAAGCACCCGAACCTTTAAGAAGTTCTATTTCCGCACAGGTAGTTATGAAGTCAGATGCTCAACTGCTTTATACAATGATGCAAATCTGTTAAATGATGTAAAGTCTAAAATTATTACAGTCAAATATCAACCACCTTGGGTCTTAAAAGAAAGCGTTCCACAGGGACCAAGTGGCAAGGCAGTCAAAGGTGGTGGTGCATTAGTTGCTGGCGAACAAGACAAAATTTATGCTCTTAAAGGAAATAATACCCGCGAATTTTATGTCTATTTCGTTGACCAAGATTCTTGGGCATTGTTGGAATCAATGCCGTTTGATACCCTCTCAAGAAAAAAAGTAAACAAAGGCGCTACATTAGCCTACAACAAACATGCTAACCCAGATATCATATATGCCACTAAAGGCAATAACACCTTAGAATTCTGGGCTTATAATGTCGAATTAGACACCTGGATTCAAAAGCCCTATGTTCCGGTCACATATCCGGAAAAAAAGGTTAAGGGCGGTGCGGCAATGGTCTACTTAAAACGTGGACAATACCAATATATTTATTTTCTCAAAGGCAATAAGACGCTTGAATTCTATGCTTATCATTGTGACGCTGATACTTGGATAAGAAGTTTAACCCAACCACCACCAGGACCGAATATTAAACCATTCCGAGATGGTAGTTGTATGACAGTCGGTAAGAACAATAAAATCTATGCACTCAAAGGCGGTGCTAATATTAATGAATTTTACCGATACGACCCAACCGCTAATGCTTGGGAAACATTACCTGTGTTACCAATCTATAGTAGTTTAACTGACAAAAATACCAAAGTTAAAGATGGCGCTGCACTCTGTTATGATGGGGATAGTCTGATTTACGCTTTCAAAGGTGGCAATCGGCAAGAATTTTGGGTATTTAATATTAACCAGAACCGATGGCAGGAATTAGATACAGTGCCAAGAGCAATCGGTCGCAAAAAAATCAGTAGCGGTGCTGGTTTAGCCTTTGCGGATGATAAAGTCTTTGCCCTTAAAGGAAATAAAACCAGAGAATTCTGGTCATTTAACCCTGTTCTTTCTGACTTATTTATGACAACAAATTATTCAGATATTAGCCAAACTTACTCAACTTTACAAGAAAGAGTCGTAGAAACTAAAATCGTTAACGATATTAGAATTAAACCCAATCTCTTTAACAAACACTCAAAAATTGAATTTAACTTATCGCAACCCAGTCTTGTGAAACTCGCTCTTTATAATAGTTTAGGCCAACTGTTAACTGTGATTGCTAATGAAGAATTTCCTATTGGTAGTTATTCAATACCACTCAGCAAAAATGGTTTAAGTGCTGGTATCTATTTCTTGAAATGTGAGATTAGTCAGCCAGATGCGTCTGAGAAAATGATAAAGAGAATAAAATTAATTATTCAGTAAATATTGAAAGGTAACAATATGCACAAACTCACCATATTTTTAATGCTCTTGTTTAATACTGTCTTGATACTAACTGCAGAGACATCTCAAAATCAGATGCGGATTCCGACAGATAAATGTGGAACCGCTGAAGTTTTAGAATCATTTCGCCAAGGAGTGAAATTTAGTCGACCAACTTCCGGTCCCAAATATGTCTATTCAAGCCATTTTATTGTTCATTTTGAGACGACTGGAACGCACATAACAACTCGGGCTTATGCGGAATCAGTTGCCAAATATGCTGAGTATTGTTGGGCAAAACAAGTCGATACCTTAAAATGGGCCGCACCACCACCGGACAATGCTGGACCGGACAATCGCTATGACCTCTATATTAGAAGTCTATCTGCAGGTGTGTTAGGAACAACTTATGCGGAATCTCCTTATTCAACACCCTATCCTAATGGCTATACCAGTTATATTTTTATTGACAATGACATCAATTCCTGGGCATCTTGGGATGCGCTACGTGCAACCGTATCGCATGAGTTTAATCACGCTTCCCAGTTCCGCTATAGTGTTGCTGAAGGTATTTGGTGGTATGAAAATACTGCGACTTGGATTGAAGATGTCTGTTATGATGAAATCAACGATTATATAAATTATCTCTACTATTCAACTCCCAATCCGCTTGATAGTCCTTATCTGGCGATTAATAGTAGTTCCGGTCTATATTGGTATGCGGGCGCAATTTGGGCAATGTTTTTACAAGAGTTTTATAATGATAGTTGCCCGCGATTCTGTTGGGAACGAATGGGAACTGTGTCTGGTGCTAATACCCTTTCTGGAATAAATGATATCCTTGTTTCTAAGTTCGCTTCTAATTTATCTACGGCCTTAACCAAATATGCAATTTGGCGATATTTTACTGGCGACCGGGCAGACCCGATTTACCATTTCTCAGAATCTGACCTCTGGCCTACATCAGAATTACTCCAAACCCACAATTCTTATCCGGCTTCTGGCAATCAATCAACGCAAAATCCTAACGGACCAGGCGGAACTAATTTTATTAGATTCAATCCCGGCTCTAATGCCTTAAGTATCACTTTTGATGGTCAGGATAACTACAATTGGTCAGCAACTGCAATCGGTTATCGGGTGCCATCACAATCAATCGAACAAGAAATCTCTCTTGATGCTAATGCGTATGGTACAACCAATATTTCTTGGAGCGGGAATAGTCATATTGCTTTAATACCAGTTGTAACCCATTGGACCAGTACAGCCAACAATCTTACTCATACTTATTCGGCTACAGAAATACCAAACATTAAAGATGTTGGCGTGACGGCAATTGTAAATCCTATTGGTTCAGTCGACTCCTCGGCTTTTTTAACTCCAATTGTTCGAGTTAAAAATAATGGCACTAACACCGAAACTTTTCAAGCAACATTCAGAATTATCGGCACTACCTACAACAGTTCTCGCTCCAAAACATTATTACCTGGACAGATTGATACAATCAATTTTGTGCCTTGGCAACCAATTTCCGGCACTTATCAAAGTCGTTGTTCCCTCTATCTTTTTGGTGACCAGAATAAATCTAATGATACGCTTAGTGCTTCATTTACAGTTCAAGTTAACGGTTGGTTTAGTAAAAATAGCATTTTATCAGGCACAAACAATAAAAATGTTAAAGCCGGTGGTGCAATAACTGCCGGTGTCGGTGGAAAAATTTATGCACTTAAAGGTAATAATACGCGTGAATTCTATGTCTATTATATTAATGGCGACTCTTGGTCAAAAAGAGAAACTATCCCAGATGACCCGGTCAATCGTAAACGAGTGAATAAAGGCGCAGCATTAGTATATAATAAACACACAGAACCTGATATGATTTATGCAACCAAAGGTAATAACACCTTAGAATTCTTAGTTTATAATGTCACAGCAAACTCCTGGACTTTCAAACCGTCAGTGCCAGTAAAATTAGGAAATGAGAAAAAAGTAAAAGGTGGTGCCTGTCTTGCTTTTGTAAAACGAGGTCCTAACCATTATGTCTATCTCTTGAAAGGAAATAATACAAATGAGTTCTATGCTTATCATTGTAATGCCGATACTTGGATTAAAACTTTAAGACCAGCACCAGAAGGACCAGACCTTAAACTATTTAGGGATGGCTCTTGTATGACTGTAGGAGCCAATGAACGATTGTATGTACTTAAAGGCGGTGCCAAATACAATGAGTTCTATTTTTATGAAACATCAGCCGACACTTGGGGAAAATTGGAAAGTTTACCCCGGTATAGCCCATTAACCAAAAAGAGTTCTAAAATCAAAGATGGTGCTGCACTCTGTTATAACGGTGATAGTCTGATTTATGCGTTCAAAGGTGGCAATCGGCAAGAATTCTGGCAATACAATATTAATCGAAATCGATGGACTGAATTAGAAACAATTCCCCGAAGTCTTAGTGGCAAGAAAGTTGGAAGTGGTGGAAGTTTAGCATTTGCCGACGGAAAAGTCTTTGCGCTCAAAGGAAATAACACCCGAGAATTTTGGGTTTATATACCTGGACAATCAAATCTATCTGCTGATAATAAAATTTTAGAGTCATATGCTATCTCCACTTTGCAAACAAAACCAACTGGCACACAAGCAGATAACTATATTAATATCTTTCCCAATCCATTTACAAAACAGACCAAAATCAAACTTAACTTGTCCGAGCCCAACAATGTGAAAATAAATCTTTACAATAGTATTGGACAACAAATCTTATTAATAGTTGATAAAAAATATCCTTCTGGTTCATATACAATTCCATTTAATTCACAAGAACTTGCTTCAGGTATATATCATTTGCGATGTGAAATCGGACAAAGAACCCAAACTATAAAAATGATTATTAATTAAGTAGGTCCGACCTGCTCTGATTGAAAGCCATAAGGGGCTAGGGTAGGGCTAGCCCAAGCCAGACCATTTCCCAACATATCGCATATAGTATTTTACCATATAAGCGGTATATGTGGTCGCCTACCAGTTAGCATAAATCGTGTAGTAAAATGTCTTGAAGTTTGTATCTCAATCTGTGAAAAACAGATATTGTTTTATGGCTTACCCAAATGTGTGTTTACTTATTTATAAGACCGCCTTTGAAATAACTTAAAACGGAATCTGACCGAAAATCTAATACCAGTTCAGATAGCAATCTTATTAGAACGCTTTGCTCTACAATGGGTTATAAGTTGGATAAGAAACTTTTAAAAGCAACATTTAAGCAGGTCCGACCTGCTATTATCATTTAACCTTGAACTTTTGAACATTTGACATTTATTGACATTAGAGTTGCGGCCTGCTATTATTTCTGCTTTTATTTTATTACCACTAATCTTTCAATTATTCTTTTATTATCTGCCTCTAAAGATAGAAAATAGACGCCTGAGCAAAGTGTTTTTGTGTTGAGAGTTAATGAGTAGTTGCCAGGTTTCTTTTCTTCATCAACTAAAGTTTTAACTAATCTGCCTGAAATATCATAAAGTTGAAGTGAAACTTTTGTCGGTGCGGTTAGCGAGTAGCGAATTGTGGTCTGTGTCCTACAAGGGTTAGGAAAAATAAATAATTTTGGTATGGGTGTTTGTACCGCGGTTTTAGAAGTTTCGGGTTCTTCTATATTTATGGCAGAAGCGATTGGCTGAAGTCTCATATATACCACATCATAAACTTGTGGATTAAAACTTACCTCATGCGACCAGACTAAATCAACACCATTTCGTGTTACCGGATGAGATAATCTAGGATAGCCGGACCAATTTGGGTCATTAGTTAAATTCATAATAGGCGACCACTCAACGCCGTTGAACGTCCGATAGTAAATATCATCAGTATACCCAGGTAATCTTTCCTGCCATGCGACATAAAGATTACCAAAAGAGTCACAGGCAATGTCAGCATACCATGCGGAAGTCATCGGAGTTTCTGAGATGTTTATAGGATAACTCCAACCACCGGTATCCGTGTAACACAAATAAAAAATATCATCCTGTGTTGCGTTAGGCAATCTATGAGATAATATACAGTGAATGCGGTTTTTAGTATCAACGCGTAAAACTGCTGCACCCTCGCCGTTGAGTTGCCAAGCTAAATAATAAGGTGGATACCAATTAACATTATCATACTTCTTATAAAATTCCTGATACCCTGCTATTAATTCATCGTAAGATAAATGTAAATAATCCAAAGTATCAATCCCTAAACAAGGCCCGCCTGTTTCATATGGGGAATTTGTAACATTATATGGGATTGTTAAACTAGTATCGGTCAATACACTATACCAGATTTCGGGTTGTTGAAAATTATCAGGCGGTGCATCCCAAACCAAACGGATACAATTTAATGAATCAACTACTGCAGAAGAATAATTTGTTGCATTTGTAGTAGTATTTTGATATGTCAACCGTGTAGGAATGGTCCAACCTGTGGTATCTTTTTTGCAATGAAAGAGTTCGTAAACCCCGGCACCATCTGGAACATACTGTTTCCAGAAACAATGAGGCACATTTTGATTATCAATCACCAAGCACGGCGCAGCCGATAGTGCGCGTCCAGTGCGGCTGATATTTTCTTCAAGGGACCAAGTATTACCATTATCGGTAGAATAACGATAATAAATTTCCGATGAATCGGCATAGGGAAGGCCAATCTTTTTTGAATAAACAAAGTGAATTCTATGCAACTTATCACGAGCAATGATAGTATTACCCCAACTACCGCTAGCTCCGCCATAATAATACATTCTTCCAATTACTCGTGCTGAATCTGGATATGAAAATAAAAGCGTTATTAAGATTATTGACATAAATATACAGGGAGAAGGGAATTGAACCCTTCTCCCTGAGTTTTTAGTTTAACGCACTATTGATATGCGTCTATTAGTTATTTTATTTTCTACTGCAAGATTGACGATGTAGATACCACTTGGAACTTCTCTGCCATAATCGTCTTTGCCGTCCCAAATAAACCTTTGATTTCCTTTAAAAATTAGTCCGTTCTGAAGTGTCCTCACTAATCTGCCTGAACTGCTATAAATCTTTAATGAAACTTTTGTCTGTAATGGTAGCGTTAATGGTAGCGTAAACGATATTGACGAAGATATCTTGAATATCGATGGATTTACCTCAAGATTAAACGGATTCTGAAAACAACCTATATTACCACCAGATTGACTTCCACTATTTGATGGTTGGTATTCAAAAACATAGACTTCCGAAATTATCGCAAACTCGCCATCAATTTTTGAAACAGTAAGGTAAAGCTCTCCATCTGTATATAATTCATTAGGTATCGTATAAAAGATTATTTCTGGTTCATTGGGAACTTCTTTTGAATTTAGAATAGGATTATTATCAAGTAGAAATGTTTGAAATATTGTTCCTGCTGTTGATGGTTTTGATAAAACAATACCAATGTCATACTCTTTGTCAGGATTTAAGCCACTAATATGATAGATGATTTGATTATTGCCTATATCAGCGCATTTAGTTGAACTGTCTCCCCACACAATATAACCTGCACGGTCAACAACAAATTCTGAAGGTTCAACCAATCCAATATCAAAATCATATTTTGGAGATAAGAATTTCACATATTCAGAATGGTCACTTTCATTTTCCGCTAAGTCAAGGGCTGTTATATAGTATAGGTAATAACCCGGCCCAACATTATCTTTATATATAGGTTGAGATATTATGGTTTCATTAATTCTTACAAATGGGCGTCCATTAGTGCTACGATAGATATTATAACCAAGTAAATCAGGTTCATTGTTAGGTTCCCAAGCAAATACCAGTGTCCACCTTGGTTCATTTTGATTAGGGTCTTCAACATATTCCATTTTCAAACCACGAGGTATTGCTGGCACTGTGATATCATTCTGCTTATACCAGAGCTTTGGTGCGCCCACATTACCGCCATCTCGCCAGTCAGAAAATATCACATGTCTGCCTTGTACATCAGCAACGATTTTAGGATATTCGGAATTATGAATTGCATTCGTAAGTCGGGTAAGTGATCCCCAAGTAATACCAAAGTCAGGAGAGTTAATATAATAGATTTCAGATTCAATAAACTGTGGCATTTCACCTTCTCGATAAACCCAATTGCTTGAGAATACAATATGAACACCTTGATGGTCAACTGCAATATCTGGATGCTCGCCCATTGCTAAAAATATTGGTTCTGACCAGGTTCTGCCATTATCAGGAGAACGAGCATACCAAATTTGTGCTGAATTACCTTCGCCTTCCTGCCAAACGCAATGCACTGAGGGTAACCAAGAATATGCTGCCACTGCTGGATATAGTGATGGTTTATTAGTATAAGATATTCTATAACCAACAGAACCATATGTCCATTCACTACCGTCAACTGAGCTATTATAATAAATCTCGTATTCATGAGGACTGGTACGGCAGTATTTCGACCACACCAGATGTAATAATTGGCATTCTTCACCACCTTGAACGATTATGCTTTTTGCTATATCTGGGTATCTTGATAGACCATTAGTCACAGTGATTCTTTGCGCGCCATCTATACGCCCGGGCATAGGAAAATATGACCACCAATTATCGCCATTGCCAGATTTCTTAAAAAATATTTCGTCAATCGGAGGTGAAGATTGAATTCCGTCATGCCAGAATGCGTAAAATGCATCTGGCGCTTTCAATAGTGCTGGACATCCGCTACTATAACCTAATCTAGTCCAGATATAAGGCCAAGTAATACCGCAGTCATTTGAGATTACCATTTCAATTATTCCGAACAATCCTATGACTTTATTACTATGTGATATTATCGCTGAATATGAATGACAAGGTGTAGGTTGAACGCCACCCCAGGCTTGGTCAATTGGATATATGTTCCAAGTGAGACCACCTTCAGAAGAACGAACATATCTGGGAGAGTCGCATTCAGAATTTTCAGCACCACCATTTGTCGCAATATGAATAAAGCCATTGTTCACATCTAATGAGTGAACCCATTGGCCGTCCTTATGAGGTATTGGAATAAATGTATCATTACGCCATCCCGGTGGATTATTATGGGTAGTTGTTATAAATATTAAACTTAATATAAATCCATTAATGATACTTTTCATCGACATCTGCTCATGCCCTAAAATCTATTCAGGAACATAGAATTTATAGGACACATTTTATTTACATTTATTTAACTCTTCTAATCTACCTCTCGGGTTTCCTGTCACCCAAGAGGCATTATTAACTCGCATTTGTTTCTCCTGAAGGGTTTAATAGAAAGCGATTATATTTCGGAAAATAATATTCATTAGGAGATAAGATAAGATAAGATAAGATAAAAACCCAACTCTATTCGTATATCTCATAAATAAAGTTTAATAAAAATTCCGATTCTGTCAATAGTGAGTTTTGGGATATGAAGTTCTGTTTCTAACTGAAATTTATTTTATAAACGAAAAGGTAGAATTAAATCGGTTCTAAGGTTAATAGTTTCTCGTCTTTTTCTACAGTCTGACCAACTTTAACATACACTGCAGAAACTTTTGCTTTGATTGGACTTTTGATCTCGTTCTGCATCTTCATTGCTTCTAAAATTAAAAGTCCATCATCAATTTCTACCATATCTCCAGATTTTACCTCCAATTTAATTACCAAACCCGACATTGGCGCAGTAACCAAAATTTCCTTTTGTGGCCTAATAGTTTCTTCAGTCTCAGGTATAGTTGAGACTATCGAAGCGTTTAATGGTGTTTTAAATATGCTGACTTTATATTGATTGCCATCTTTAGTCAATCGCAAATCATATTCTTTACCATCAATAATTAATGCTACCATTTGCCCGAACTTATCAAATTTCGGCTGCACATCAAGCTGTTCATCATCAACAAATGCCTTAAATTTGCCGTGTATTTCTTTAATCTCAATCTCAAAAGTCTTATCATCAACCACTATCTTCATGTCAAAAATCAAAAATTAAAATGTAAAAATACATATAAAATATCAAAATCGTTTATCTTTTAAGACTACATTTTATCATTTTCTTTTGCCAATCTTGGCGAAGAGGCTTTCGTATGTCAAGTCTGTCAATGTCTTAAGATTCTTTCGTTACTACTATCCTCAAAATAATAGATAGAAGTTTTATCATTTTGATATTTGCTATTTGATTCTTGATATATCATTTATCTTAATGCTTCTCTTCTGGCAGTTGATTTCCATTGGGATACGATTTCTCTTTTGCTGTATTGACTATAGGATTGAGCATATTTGGAGTTATGCGAAAGATATTGGTGTAAAGCAATTGCGATTGCTGAAACCTTTTTTTCTTCCATACTACTTACTGAAGTTATATTAACTTCTGGTTCTAATTTTTCCGGTTCGGTTTTGCCTTGTAAGAAACTGACTGCGATTTGGGGAAATAAGGCATAGGTTATTAAATCTTCTTCTTCAGAACCTTTTCGTAATATGCCAAGTTTTTCCGCTTCAGCCTTTCTTTCGGGTAATTCGGGTTTAAGTAAATCTGCAGGCCGACAAGTAATAGGTTTCTCATCTCCAATAATTTTATCCAGCAAATCTTTTTTAATTGGTGCTGGTGGTCGTCCATAATATCCCAGACAATAGTCTTTCACTTCTTTGCTTATTCGGGCATACCGCTCACCAGAAAGCACATTCAACACGGCCTGGATTCCAACAATCTGACTGGTTGGTGTCACTAATGGCGGATAACCTAAATCTTCTCTTACGCGCGGAGTTTCTTTTAATACTTCTTGATATTTATCTAAAGCATTTTGCTCTTTAAGTTGCGAATGTAAATTAGAAAGCATTCCTCCAGGTATCTGGTGAACTGCAACAGTCGTATCGGTCATTTCTGCAATCGGGCTAATAAAATTTTTGTATTTCTTTTTAATTTCTAAAAAATAATAGCCGATTTCAATGAGTTTTTCTAAATCCAGTCCCGTATCTCGTGGTGTGTCTTTAAGACTAACAACCATATTCTCGCATGCTGGTTGCGAACTACCGCCAGCGAAGACAGAAATTGCAGTATCAATAATATCAACTCCAGCATTAATTGCAGAAAAATAACTAATTGGTCCCATTCCACTTGTGCAATGGGTGTGTAAATCTACAGGTATTTTTAGTTTTTGTTTTAATGCTTTAACTAAATCATATGCTGACTGGGGTGAAATCAGACCTGCCATATCTTTAATACAACAATAATCACATCCTAATTCTTCTAATTGCTGAGCAAACTCAACGAATTTATCAATTGTGTGCACTGGACTGGTAGTATAAGAAATCGTTCCTTGTACTTCAGCACCAATATCTTTTGCGATCTTAATCGCTTTCTCCATATTTCTGATGTCATTGAGCGCATCAAAGATACGGAAAATATCAATGCCGTTCTTTTTCGCCAGTTTGATAAATTTATCCAAAACATCATCTGGATAATTGCGATAACCAACAATATTCTGCCCTCGTAAAAGCATTAATAGTTTTGTCTTCGGTAGATGTTCTCTTAATAGCCGTAGTCTTTGCCAAGGGTCTTCGGCTAAATATCGAATACAGACATCAAAAGTTGCGCCACCCCATACTTCCATTGCAAAAAAGCCAATCTTATCCATCTTATCACAAATTGGCAACATATCTTCGGTTCTTAATCGGGTTGCCATTAGAGATTGATGGGCATCACGAAAAGTCGTATCAATTATTTTAACAGGATTCATTGTAAAGTATAAGTTTGGTATTAATTTTGATGTTTGATTTTTAATATTTAATATTACTATGCAAGTGGCTCGATTAAGAACAATGCTTGTCCATATTCTACTGCTTCACCATCTTTAACTAAGATGTCAATAATCTTACATTTTTTTTCGGCTTCAATCTCATTCATCAGTTTCATGGCTTCAATGACACATAGCGTTTCACCGACATCAACAATATCACCTTTATTAACATAAGGCGGTGCATCCGGTCGGGGACGGCTATAAAAAGTTCCGACCATTGGTGATTTGATTTCTTCATAATTCACACTCACTGTAGTCTGTTCTGGTTGTGTTGTCTGGGAAGTTGGCGTAACATAACCTTGTGGTTTAGTTTCTGGCAGGAATGGAGTCTGCGCAATTACTGGTGTGCTTGTCGATTTTTTTATCTTGACTTTGTTACCGGCAAATTCCCATTCCAATTCGGCAATATTGTGCTTGCTGTATAATTCTAATAATTCTTTTAATATATCTAATCCTTCTTTATCTTCTTTTCTCATATCCTGTTCCTCACTTTGTTCAACTTCTACAAATTGCGATGGGCTTTCCCGCTGCTCAAAATATTTCAGCGCTACTTCAGGAAACAGAGCATAAGTAATATAATCTTCTTCTTTTTTGACATACTTTTTATCAAGTTCGTTTTTTACTTTATTTAACACTGGTTCTAATAAATCTGCTGGTCTTTTACTGATCGGTTTTTCATTACCAAGAATTTTTTTGCGGATAGCTTCCTTAATTGGGGCAGGCGGTCTGCCATATAGACCGCGGACATAATTCTTTATCTCTTCAGGAATTATTTTGTATCTTTCACCGGCTAAGACATTAAATACTGCTTGAACTCCGACAATTTGGCTGGTTGGCGTAACTAAGGGCGGATAGCCTAAATCTGCTCTTACTCTGGGCACTTCGGCTAAAACTTCTCCTAATCGGTCAACCGCATTCTGTTCTTTAAGTTGGGCTTGGAGATTTGAGGCCATACCACCGGGAATCTGGTGAATCAAAACCATTTCGTCAATAACCTTATCGATTTTAAAATTTCGTTTTTGTCGAATCGTCTCAAAATATTCTGAGATTTCAGCAATTGTAGTTAAAGAAAGTTTCGGGTTGTAAGGTGTATTCGCCAGCATGGCAATAATCGTTTCTACTGCTGGTTGTGAAGTTGCAAAGGAGAGAGGACCATGCGCAGTGTCAATAATATCAACACCGGCTTCAATTGCTTTTAGGTAACTTGCAACTACCATTCCGCTTGATGAATGAGAATGGAGTTGCACTGGTAATTTAATCTCTGCTTTTAATCTTTTGACCAATTCAAAAGCAGCATCTGGAGCAATAATGCCTGCCATATCTTTAATACAGATACTATCAACACCCAAATTCAATTGTTCTTTAGCACATTTTAGATAATAGTCAATCGTATGTACCGGACTTATCGTATAACATAAAGTTCCCTGGGCATGTTTTTTATACTTCTTAACAAATTTTATTGCTGATTCTAAATTGCGTACATCATTTAAGGCATCAAAAATCCGATAGATGTCAATTCCACGCTCAGCCGATTTTTCAATAAATGCTTCTAATAAATCATCCGGATAATTACGATAGCCGACAATATTTTGACCGCGCAAAAGCATCTGGAGTTTAGTATTTTTTACTTCTTTCCGAATCATTGAGAGTCGTTCCCAAGGGTCTTCGCGTAAATACCTGATACTAACATCAAAAGTCGCGCCACCCCACATCTCTAAAGACCAATAGCCAACTTTATCTAACTTTTGCAGAATTGGAACCATCTCTTCAGTCTTCATTCTAGTCGCCCATAATGACTGATGTGCGTCGCGAAGAGTCGTGTCAGTAATTTTTATAGGTTTTGGTTTTAATATTGCCATAAGCGCTGTCTCAGTAATTTTATCAGTTTTGCTTTTATGTTATCATCATAGCCTTTATTTCAATTAGTCATCTCTTTAAGTTTATTAATCATAAACTTTTATACTGGTCTTAATTTAATGTTGTTATAATGTCCCTTAAGTTTATCAATAATGATTTCCGGTTTTATTACTTGATTTAATCTTGTCATAATATTCCTTAAGTTTATCAATAATCGTTTCCAGTCTCATTAGTCGTGAGCCTTTAATAAGTATTTTATCGGTAATATTAAGAATGTCAACCAATTTCTGAGTCGCTTCTGTAAGGTCTCGACAGATATAAATTTGTTGAGGCCTCCCTTTTTTTTGGGCCGATTCTCCGATATATTTTGCCCCTTCGCCAACAGTTAATAAAATATCAACACCTTCAGGAATTTGACTACCAACCCACCTATGAAGTTCGATACTCTTTTCGCCCAATTCTAACATATCAGATAAGACGACGATTTTCTTACCTTGTTTTTTTGTAAAATTAGCAAAGGTATTTATGGCAGATAGCACTGACTGAGGATTAGCATTAAAGGCATCGTTATAAATCGTGATACCGTTGATTTCAATCTTTTCCATCCGCATCCGAGACGGCGAAAAGTCGGCAAGATTTGCAATAATCTCGTCAAACTCGCGACCAATCGTTCTGGCAATACTTATTGCTCCAAGCGCATTATAAATATTATATCTACCAGGCACATTTAACTTAACCCAATATTTACTATTCAAGAGAAATTCCGTGCCATTTTCATAATGGTCAACAATCTTATCCGCAAAAATGTCGGCTGGTTTATCAATTCCAAAAGTATATAACGCCTTAAACTTAAAATTGGGCACGATATGCATTAACATCGGGTCATCAGCATTGACTATTGCTACGCCCGAGTCAGTAACGGCTTCTAACAATTCTGATTTTTCTTTCAGCACACCTTCTCGGGTATGCAAAAATTCCAGATGCGTATCACCAATATTAGTGATAACACCAATTTGGGGCTGACTAATCTCACACAGTCTTTTAATGCCACCTAAGATATTCATCTCCATTTCTAAGATCAATACTTCAGTATCTTTTGTTAATTGTAACACAGTTAATGGCACACCGATATCATTATTAAAACTTTCTGGCGCCTTCACAATCTTATATTTTCTATTCAGAATATGTGCAGTCATATCTTTTGTAGTTGTTTTGCCATTACTTCCGGTTATCGCGATGACGATAGGAGAGAATTTTTGCCGATAATAAGATGCAATATCTCCTAATGCTTGGATTGTATTCTCAACTTCAATAATATTGACTTGGTTTGAACTATCAAATTGCAACTGTTTGTTAAGGAATTGTTTATTGTCGATTACAACTCCACAAGCCCCTTTTTCTAAACTCTGAGTAATAAAATTATGTCCGTCATAAGTCTTTCCTTTAATTGCTACAAATAAATCATTAGGCAAAATCTTTCTGCTATCAATTGAGATATTTTTGACTAAATAATCTCTATCACCCTGAATTAATCTCCCTTTGGTTGCCTTTATAATCTCATCAATTGTAATTGGTTCCATACATTTTGCTATTTGCTATCTGCCGTATCCTAATAAATAAACATTGCATCGCCAAAACTATAGAATCGAAACTTATGTTCGATGGCGTATTGATAAGCATTAAAGATAAATTCTTTATTAGCAAAGGCACAGACCAGCATCAAAAGGGTTGATTTCGGGAGATGAAAATTTGTTATCATCGCATCAACGATCTTATATTTATAGCCGGGATAAATATATAAATCAGTAAAACCTTTATGCGCCTTTACTTGAAAAACATTATCTTTGCTCACAAATGCTTGTGATTCTAAACTGCGAACCACGGTTGTACCAACTGCGATAATCCTTCGACCTTCTCTTTTACCTTTATTAATAACCTCCGCAGTCTTTTCTGAAATCTCAAATTCTTCTCGATGCATCTTATGTTCTTCTACTAATTCAACTTTTACTGGTCGAAAAGTTCCTAATCCACAATGTAAGGTTAATTTTGCGATCTCAATTCCCTTGGCTCGAATATCGGACAAAAGTTCCTCGGTAAAATGCAAACCCGCAGTTGGCGCCGCAATTGCACCTTCTTTTTCTGCATAAATCGTCTGATAACGATTAATATCTTTGGGTTTAGATTTGATATATGGTGGTAAAGCAATCTCGCCTTGACGTTGCAAAAGTTCTTTGACATCAGTTTCATAAAATTCCACTATTCTTATACCTGTATCTCTTCTTTCCAATACCTTAGCATAAGCACTATTAAAAATCACTTCTACTCCTGGCTTTAATAATTTTGCTGGTCTTGCCAGCACCTCCCATTTATTCGGTTCGATTTCTCTTAAAAGTAATAATTCTACTATTTGCTCATTCATTTGTCTTGTAATTTTTCCGTAAATTCGTGCCGGGATAACTTTTGTGTCGTTTATGACTAAAATGTCGTTAGGATAAAGAAAATCAATAAGTTGTCTAAAAATACTTTCTCTAATCTCGCCGGTTTTACGATTCAAAATCAAAAGCCTTGACTCATCTCTCTTATCCTGAGGACTTTGAGCAATGAGTTCTTTGGGCAAATCATAATCAAACTCTGCGACGCGCATAATTATAGACTAATCAAAAAAAACCGTGCGTCAAGATTAAATAATAAGATACCAATTAAAACAGGGTAAAGTTGTCTAATGTCAAATTCAAACTAAATTCAGTAATTTCGAGGACAAAAAATTGATTTTTATAGAAATCTGTACTTATGTGCTACTTGACTTTTTGAACACTCCTTGTATTATTTAGATTATGAAACTCTTAATATTTGGCAAACCAACTTGTGAAATCTGTCACAAGGTTAAAAATAAATTAGAATATTTTTCGAAAAAAGAATTTCCGATTCCTATCGAATATTTCGATGTAGAGTCTGTTGATGGTATGGCACAAAGTGCGTTTTGGGGTATCAATGAAATTCCGACAGTAATTCTTTTAAAGGATAAGACTGAAATTAAAAGGTGGGAACAATCCGCACCGTTATTTTCTGAACTAAAAACATTATTAAACAACGAATCACGCTAAAAGTATCTCTTACCTAAAAATAGATGAAAATTTTAGGATTTATTGAAACTTCACTTGTTGATTGGGAAAGAAAGGTCTGTTCAGTAATCTTTGTTGGCGGATGTAATCTTAAGTGTCCGTTTTGCCAAAACTATTCTTTGGTAAAAGAATCCAAGGACTTAAAAGTCTGGTCATGGCAAGAAATCAAAGATAAATTAATATCGAAAAAGAACTGGTTGGATGGTGTGGTCATCAGTGGTGGTGAACCGACAATACATCCAGAAATTTTTGGACTATTGATAAAAATAAAACAACTTGGTTTTCCAACTAAAATCGACACTAACGGTACTTTTCCTTATGTACTAAAAGAATTAATTGAATTAGGTTTAATCGATTATATCGCAATGGATGTCAAAACCGCATTAGATGAGCGTTATTATCGTGCTTGTGGCCGAAGCATAGAACTTTGTTTAATAAAACGAACCGTTAAATTACTCAAAGAAAGTAATATTGATTATGAATTTAGAACTACTTTAGTTCCTAAATTAGTTACAGCAGAAGAATTGATTGCCATTGCTCGTGAAATTGCTCCTGCCAAATCATATGTATTACAGCAATTTGTGCCTCAGAATGCTCGGCAAGTGAAATTCAGAAATATTAAGCCCTATAGTAAGAGCGACGCTTTAGAATTTCAGCGTATGCTTAAGTTGTACCTTAACAATGTATCCATAAGAGGTTTTTGAGGTAAGGAATCTAATTTAATATGTCATTCATTGTATCGGTCTATTTCCTGTTATTCAATACGCTCATCAATAATTTTTATCCAATGAACTGACCAGATTACCCAATAAGCACCAATAGGAGATTCGAATAAGTTTTAGAGATTTTAACTGTCACCTAAAATGAGTCGTCTCAGATTTTCTCCGTCTGCTTTATTTTTATTACTTTCTGTATTATTGATTTATTTGCAAGCATAAGCCGCGCAAAGTAAATACCTGGACTCAATTCTTCGTCTTTATTATCTCTACCATTCCAATGAACTGAATAATTGTCTGCTGGTTTAGTTTCAGACACTAAAGTTTTAATTAATCTTCCATTAATGTCATAAATTTGTAATGAAACTTTATCCTGAACCGGTAGCGAGTAGCAGATAGCAGTGAGTGTCTTAAAGGGATTAGACATCGGTGTTCTTAAAGTCAACGGATAGCATCTTTTTGTTGTCTTTTGTTCTTCTATTTCAGTAGTAGAAAACGGAATAGGAATATGAAGCATCACAATCGGATTTCGTTGCTCTACCTTGTTGATTAACCACGAATTCAGCAATTGAATCAATCATAAAAGTAACATATAAAGTATCATTAGCAACGCCGGCTGCACATGGAAATCTTTTGGAAGTTGAATCAGGTATTGTTACTCTTCGGACAACGGGCCAGGTCAAGTCATTATCTCGGGATTCAGCCCTCCAAATATCAGCACGATTATAACCGGTCGTTGGCTCGATATTGGGAATAGAATCAAATTCTTCTCATACTGCATATAGATATCCAGTTGGAGATTGTTGAACAATTGTAGGACAATACGCCCAAATATAACTTTGACCGCCTCCAGCAATAACGGTGTCTGTATTAGCATGTCTCACCAGACTCCAAATTGGATTATTAGTTGAACAATAATGCCGGATTTCGGCTGGTAAAACAACTGGTAATGTATCGTAAAGTACCGGATTCACTGCGTCAGCAATGTGTAAATTATCACTATTATCAAACATAGCGTATAATGATGTCGTATGATAAGACGGTTGAGCCGGTGGAGAAATTCCTTGAAATGCTGGTGGAAACGGCATTAAAATCGGTGTCTGCCAAATTAAACCGCAATCAGTTGATATGATATAATAAGCGGAATCCACTGGTG
>JAOABV010000024.1 GCA_026418155.1 candidate division WOR-3 bacterium
TCTTTGACAAAATGGTTCTTTAATCGACCGGATTGCCGAAAGGCAAAGATTAAACTTCAAAACAGAAAAATACGAGTTCGAACTAAAAACTAACTCCTCTTAAACTTATACTTTTGAACCATCAAACTTTTGAACTATTGAACTTTTGAACTTTGTCTTTTTCTTGGTTCGTGATTAATTCAGCGATAGAATGTTTAAGGTTCAAAGGCTCAAAGGTTCAAGGCGCCAAGGTTCAAAGGGTCAAGGTTCAAGGGTTCAAAGGTGAAAGGGATTAGGTGGATTCAGCGGTAAAATAGATGCTGAATCAAATTCTTAATGACTCAAAAAGTTAGCAATTTTCTAACTTCTTGGTAATCTGACCTATGCTTTATACAATTTCTGGATTAATTGCGCGTAATTTTTGCTTAAAGCGATATTTCGGCGTGCCATTGCAATCTTAACTGTAGTTAGTGCTTTTTTCAGTTGCCAGCGCTTACCTTCTGACCAATAAAAATTAGGAATGGATTTGGCTGGTGTTAAAACATTAGCCAATATTCCCCATACGGCACCAGTTGGAATCATTACGCCAATTGCAATTTTAGTGTGGTCGCCAATGAAACAACCCACTTTTAACTGCTGAGTATCAATTGTTTTTTTGCCGATTTTAACTTTTACGGTTGAATAGTTGTTCTTCAAATCAGAATTGGTTGTGCCTGCTCCAAGATTGACCCATTCTGCCAGATAAGAATGTCCCAGAAATCCATAGTGATGTTTGTTAACAAATCCTTGCAAGATTGAGGCTTCAATTTCTCCTGAAACCCGACAATTTTCTCCAATGGTTGTGCCGTTACTAATTTTCCCTTGGTCAACAATAGTATTTTTGCCAATGTAAACCGGACCATTGATTCTGGAAAGTGCGAGGATTTTCGCACCTTCGTCAATAAAAACCGGGCCGTCGCGTAAGTCAATTACTGCTCCGGCTTCAATTTCTGCTCCGGAACCAACATAAAGTTTGTCTGGATTGCCGAAAATAATTGCTTGTTCACTGATTTTGCCCAAAACTGCTGAATTGCTAAAATCATTAATCAGTTCCTGATAATTATTAACTATTAAATCCCAGGGATAATTTATACTGATTGCTGGTATTTCCCGATGCGGCAGTTTTAATTTACGAATCGTTTTGGTGTTAATCGGAATTTGTTTGACTCTAAAGTTTTTAACTCTAAAGCCAATAATCTCGTTCTGCGGATTGGTAAAAATTTCTTCGTCACCACTAATATTAATTCGCATTTTTAGTATGGCTCTACTGGATAAAAATAGTGACATCGTATCATCTGACACGAATTCGTTTATAACTAACTCGGGATACTTTTCTTTTAAGAGGGGCTTAAGAATTGGACGAACTAAAAGCCCAATTTTTTCTTCGGAATAGAACCGCTGATATTTCTCCAATAAGGTAAATCGGCCGCAAAACAAATCCGCTACTGAGCGAAAATAGACCAAAGGCAGAAAATGCTGATAGTATTCGTCTTCATAAATGTAGAGCATACCTTAGATTAACGAAAATAATCTCAAAGTCAATATGGGACATTTTGCTCATATCGGTTAAGCCCAAGCACGGTCTATAAAAATCAGACATCAATTATCCCAATTGAGTATTAGGTGCAGTTGAATCTATGAAAGCGGACAGCAGAGTTAATTCGGAGTTAAAATCGCTTAATCCATAGTGAGCCGAAATCTTTATATTTATGAGCATTCGGCAATTGCATTTAGTTCATATGGTTTGGCAGTGCTAATTTTCACTTTCGCAAAATCACCAATTTTTAGATTCCGTCCTTTTATTTTTACTACGCCATCAATCTCCGGAGCATCAAATTCTGTTCGACCAATGTAATAGGATTTTGAGTAACTATCGATTATGACTTTTAGTTCTTTGCCAATAAAACTTTGCATTCGTGCTAAAGAAATCTGCTGTTGCGTGCGCATTATTAGGTCTAAACGTTCTCTTTTTATCTTTTCGGGAATTTGGTTAGGCAAAGCATAAGCAATTGTCCCTGGTTCTCGAGAGTATGTAAAACAGCCTAAATGGGCAAATTTTTGTTCTCGGACAAATTCTAAAAGTTCCTCAAAATCCTTTTCGGTCTCATTCGGAAAACCGACAATCAAACTGGTGCGTATGGCAATCTTTGGTATCGTTCTTAATTTATCAATAAGTTGCTCAACTTGTTTTCGGGTATAAGGCCGATTCATTGTTTTTAAGATATTATCTGAAATGTGTTGTAATGGCAAATCCACATAACGGCATATTGAGGGATTATCTTTATAGACTTGAATTAATTCATCAGTCCAATGGGCGGGATGCGTATAAAGAACTCTTAACCAGGCAATCTCTTTTATCTTAACAAGGTTGCTTAATAATCTGGCTAATGATAATTCAGCATAAACATCTTTACCATATAAGGTTGTATCTTGAGCAATCAGGATTATTTCTTTGACTTTATTTTGGATAAGTCTTTGGGCTTCTTGGCGAAGGTCATCTATTTTCCGACTCCGAAATCGTCCCCGAAGGGCTGGAATTAAACAATAAGTGCAGCAATTATCACAGCCGTCAGCAATTTTCAAATATGCGTAATGATTTGTGCTAATCAAGCGTGGGGTTTGATAATTGGCTAAAGAGTTCGGGTTATCTGAGATTTTTACAGGATGGTCTTGAATTACTTTTCCTATTGCAGATAAATTATCAATGCCAATGATTCTATCAACTTCTGGGTATTTATCTAATATTAGATTTTTGTATCTTTGAACTAAACAGCCGGCAACAATTACTTTTTTTATTTTGCCTTTTTTCTTATAAGCGATTACTTTCTGAATCCAGGTTTCGGCTTCTTTTACCGCGGATTGCAAAAAAGCACAAGTGTTAATAATACAGACATCGGAATTCTGCCAATGGAAACTTAACTCATAGTCTTCTTGCGCCAAATGACCTAAAATTATTTCTGAATCGACCAGATTTTTCGGACAGCCTAAAGAGATTAAAGATACTTTCATATTAAGCAATAAGACGGTAAAGCCAAAGGGCGCAAAAATTATAGTGACGCTTTGACATTTTACTTAATTTGTTGCAACGACTCAAGGATTTTAGATCTTGCTGATGTTGGAAACAGGTTTGAGAAATGATAAGTCTTTTCTGTTTACTTCTCACTCTTTTCGGCTCTGACCATTTTGGCCGTAGCCGTGGCAATTAGGGTTCCTTCTTGGTCTTTAATCAACGCTGAGCCCAAAAGCAATTTGCCTTTTTGCTTTTCAATCGTGCCTATAATTGTAACTGGTTTATTAGTAAGTAACGGTTTTTTGTATCGGACTGTTAGTTCACCGGTTACTGCATCCACACCACAGGTTCGGCAGGCCCAAGCAATGGCTTCATCAAGTAAGGTTGCGATAATTCCGCCATGAATAATATCTTGAAATCCTTCATATTCTTTAGTCGGAGTAAATGTCGTCTCGACACCATTAGGAATTGGTGTGAATTTTAATTTTAAGCCAATCGGATTATCTTGACCACAGGCAAAACAGCGGTTACTACTTTTGACAATCATTTGACTATGCGCACGCCTTTAGGAATTGTGAACTTAAAAAGTTTCGGTGAAAGATTTTTATTAATTACTAAATTGCTCAATTGAAATTCAATTTCATTCTTTGAGGCATCGGAAAATAAGAATTGCTCAATCAGATTCGATTGCTTATGGACATAAAATTTTAATTGCTTAAAAAGTGTTGTCTTATCAGAAGTATCTTGGATTAACTCCCATACCCAATAGCCGGTTTTCTCTGATAACTTAAAGCGTAAAGAATCTGCAAACAGGGCATCAAAAATCTTAAAGAAATTGACTGATAAATTTTGCGGTTGAATATAAACCGTCTTTTGTTTTGGCAGATAGATATAAAGATTGATACTATCTAAGACAATAATTTGAGGCTCTGGGCTGATTACTTCTAAGCGACTAAAACAGGGTCGGGCAATAAAAAATTTGCCTTCAAATTTGCGACAAGTGCCTTCTAATTCGGAACAGACAGTTTGGACAAATTTACCTTGCATAGTTTTGATTTGAGCATAAGTGTTTTTTAAGTTATGGAACAATTCTTTTTGTTTGGGATATACTGAACTAACAAGTAAAATTATTGTGGTTATAATTATCATCAGCAACTTTGGCATATTCTTACCTGATTTTTACAGATGCGTTTGATGTCTCTGCCATTATTGAGACACAATTAAATTCTAATCAATTTTGTTTTCTCCATTAGCGACACACAATAGAGTTCTACTCAATGCTTGTCTATTAATAGGTTCTAATTAATTTCTGCTAATGTTTTTACCATCAGCGAGACACAATTAAATTCTAATCAATTTTGTTTTCTCTATTAGCGATACACAATAGAGTTCTACTCAATGCTTCTCTATTATAGTTTCTAATTGATTTTGCTTTTTTGTGTTTTCGCCATCTGTGAGTGACAATTGCCTTATATTTTAGATTCTAATCAATTTAATTTTACTATCGGCGATTCATAAGTCTTAGTTATTATAAATTCTAATTAAGCATTCGTCAATATACAAATGCAATGTCTGCAAGGACAAATATTGCGAAATATGTCGATTGATAACCAAGGTCAATGAATTAGATGAGCAAAATCGATATCCACAAAGATTTCTAAGCCGCCGCAGAAACAAAGATAAAATTACTGCTAATTGGTCAACAGTTGTGCGAAAATTTAGATTCTCTGAACATTGGTTTCGACTTATTCAGCGCTCTTCTAATATCAAGATTGACAATTAAATATTTAGCGATAGTATATTAATTTTATTATTATCAGGATTGACAATTTAGCATTTAGCGATAGTATAATAGTTTTACTATGTCTGACAAAATAGCAAGGAATGAAGAAAAATTAAATGTGGGCATTGTTGGTGCCACGGGATTAGTAGGTGAAACTTTGATTAAAGTTTTAGAACAGCGAAATTTTCCAGTAAAGAGACTTATACTTTTCTCGTCTGAAAAGAGTAAAGGCATTAAGATTAAATTCCATTCCGATGAAATTGAGGTTGAACCGCTAACTAAAGAGAGTTTTAAGCATCTTGACCTCGTCTTTTTTGCCATCGAAGAACATCTTGCCCGAGAGTGGATTCCTCTTGCCCAAAAAGAATGTCTGGTGATTGATAAATCATCAGCCTTTCGGCTTAAGCAAGATGTGCCTTTAGTAGTGCCGGAAGTAAATATTGACAAGATTAAAGAACATAAGAATCTTATTGCTAATCCTAATTGCACGACAATTCCTTTAGTTATAGTTCTGTCACCTTTGCATAAAGCATTCGGAATAAAAAGAGTTATTGTTTCTACTTATCAATCAGTAAGTGGTGCAGGCCGAGATGCCATAAATGAATTTTTCTATGAGACTGAAGTTTTAGCAGTTGGTGAAAAAATTACGAAAGATGCTGATAGTGTTTTTTCAGCCCCAATCGCTGGTAATATAATTCCGCAAATTGGCAGTTTTGACCAACAAGGATACTCGTCAGAAGAAAAAAAGATTATAGAAGAGACAAGAAAAATTTTAGAACTGCCGAAACTGGCGATTAGTGCGACTTGTGTGCGGGTGCCGGTAAAAATCGGCCATTGTGAATCGGTCAATATTGAATTGGAAAAAGAAACCAATCTGGATAAAGTAATTAGAATCTTAAAGTCAACGCCAAGTATAAAGGTTTTTGATGATGATAAGTACCCAATGCCCATTGATGTGGAAAATAAAGATGAAGTCTATGTTGGCAGAATCCGAAAAGATACTGCTTTCGAAAATGGCATCGTATTATGGCTTGTTTGTGATAATCTTCGTAAAGGTGCGGCAACTAATGCTGTCCAAATCGCTGAGGCGATTTTAAAGATAAACGCACAAACTAAAAATGATAATGATTAATTTTTTTAGTTTTAGAATGTTTTTTAGTGTGGTCTTATATGATTAAATCCTTTTTAGTTTTAGAATGTTTTTTCAGTGTTCTCTTTTCATATATTCCTGACACAACTAATCGCTTTTATTTTACTAACCATAAATTTATTCCTTATCCGATAACATCAACTTATTACCGAGCAGAATCGACACATAGTTATGATGTTCGGCATTATCAACTCAATTTAACGCTACCTATGACAAGTGGTGCTTATGATGCCTACGAAGTAATTAAAATTATTCCCCAAGAGAATAACTTTGATACCTTTAATCTCCATTTTGTTAATTTGGTTTGTGATTCGGTAAAGCGTAATGGTATCCATCTTGATTTTTTAGCCAATAATGGTCGCTTGAAAATTACTTTAGACCGACCATTTAGTATTGGTGAAACTTGTAAAGTCGAGATTTTCTATCGTCGGCTATCTGGGACCGCGAATCGGGGTTTCTATTTTTATACCCGGGCGCAAACTGGCTACCATAATCTTGCTTATACAACCTATTCACCATATGATGCCCGATACTGGTTTGCCTGTTTTGATGAATTGTGGGATAAAGCCGAAGAGGGATGCGAAATTAATGTCACAGTGCCTGATTCTTTTACAGTTTGCTCTAATGGCTTGTTGGATAGCGTAAAGACCTTTGCTGGATACAAAACCTTTTACTGGCGACATTGCTATCCGATTGCAACTTATCTGATGACTTTCACTGCAACTATTTATGCTACCTGGAGCCATTGGTATCGACCAAATCCGTCAGAATCCATTGAAATTAAATACTATATTTGGCGCAATGATTCAGCAGTTTCGGTTTCTGCTTTTCAAAATGTGCTTGATATGATGAATTTCTATGTTGGATTATACGGACCATATCCTTTTGAAAAATATGGGATGAATGCAGTTTATCCTTTCTTATGGGGCGGAATGGAAAATCAGACAATGACTATGATTCATCGCAACTGGCTGGTTGGTAATGATAATGGCATTGCCCATGAACTTTCTCATATGTGGTATGGTGATAAAGTTACGTGTTTTGGTTGGCCGAATGTTTGGCTCAATGAAGGCTTTGCCACCTATTCGGATGCTCTTTATATGAAACGCCGGTTTGGTCAGGCATATTTTATGAGTCTGATGAACCAACGCGCTAATAGTTACTTTAATGAGGATAACTCAGTCCGCTTTCCCTTATATAATCCGCCATTTAATTATATCTTCTCCTGGGGACACGAATATTGTAAAGGCTCTTGGGTGCTTCATATGTTAAGATATATTGAAGGCGATACAATGGATACTCCGGGTATTTTTTTCCAAGCAATGCGTGTTTATGCCGATTCTTTTGCCTACAAAAATGCATCAACCGAAGATTATAAGAGAATTCACGAACAAGTAACTGGTCGGGATTTAGATTGGTTTTTCTCAGAATGGATTTATCAAGCCGGCTATCCCAAATACTATTATAGTTGGCAGATTATTCCAACCGCAATTCCTGAAATATATTTGGTAATCGTTCAAATAAATCAGAATAATGGTGCTAATGCCCCACCAATTTTTCATATGCCTTTACAAATTAGATTTAGCGGAACAAATTTAGACACAACTGTAACTATTGCTGTAACATCAAATCCTCAAGTTGATACTTTTGAGTTTGGATTTAATCGTCTTCCTTCGTCAGTGACACTTGACCCTAATAATTGGATTCTAAAAAGAACCTATTTAGTAGGAGTCGACGAATTAGTTAACAATAATATTCAAAATAGACCCTATAAAATTTATCCTAATCCCAGCAAAGGTATAATAAGGATAGATTATAATCTGCCACAGGTCGGGAATTTAGAAATATCAATTTATAATTATGCCGGACAGGTAGTAAAAAAGATTGTGCCGGATAAATCTTCCCCACCAAAATACTTAATATGGGACGGTTCGGATAATAATGGCGAAAAAGTTGGTGCTGGTGTTTATTTTATTACTATTGGCACTTGCAGTAATTACTATACCGAGAAAATTATCCTTTTGCCATAATATAGTATTTTTCTTGGAGCAATTGTGTTTAATGTATGGATTTCAGAATTTTATTGGTTTTAAGTGGTGTTTGTGATAATGATAAAATATGTTTAATGTTATTATATTAGGCATTACTAGTCTTTTGACCGATATTTCCACTGAGATGGTTTATCCGATTATTCCGTTTTTTCTTACAAGTCTTGGTGCTGGTCCGGCAATTTTAGGGTTAATTGAAGGTATTGCGGAAAGTCTGGCAAGTTTATTAAAAGTATTTTCAGGATATTTTTCGGATAAGATAAGAAAACGAAAACCGGTTGCGATTTTGGGTTATAGTTCGTCAACCTTGGGTAAACTTTTGCTATATCTCTCAACCAGTTGGATTGGAGTTTTATTGGGTCGAATCATTGACCGGTTTGGTAAAGGCATAAGAACTGCACCGCGTGACGCTTTGATTGCGGATAGCACACCTCAAGATAAACGCGGCCGGGCATATGGTCTACATCGGGCAATGGATACCTTAGGCGCAGCCATTGGTGTGCTTTTGGCTTATTCCTTCTTAAAAATCAACACCCCTAACTACCAAGGAATTTTTCTTTTATCTTTAATTCCTGCAGTCCTTGGTGTCATCATGCTCTTTTTCGCCCGAGAACAGATTAAATCAAGTTGGCAAAGAAAAGAGCGATTAAAATTTCAATGGCGAAACTTGCCTCAACGATTAAGGTTATTCCTAATTATTATCTTTATTTTTGCTTTAGGAAATTCCTCTAATCAGTTTTTGATATTAAGAGCAAAAAATTTAGGATATTCGGTTACTTCGGTTTTATTATTATATTTGTTTTATAACATTACTTATGGTATTTTATCTTTTCCCATTGGTAGGCTTTCTGATAAAATTGGCAGAAAAAAAATATTGATAATCGGCTATCTGATTTATGGTTTGGTCTATTTAGGATTTGCGGTCATTGGTAAGCCATCTTTTTTATGGTTGTTATTTGGAATTTATGGATTTTACAGTGCATTTACGGAAGGAGTTGAAAAAGCATTTGTCTCCGATGTTGCCCAACCCGAACTAAGAGGCACGCTCATCGGATTGCACGCAACTTTAGTTGGCATTGGTCTTTTGCCCGCATCATTAATTGCCGGGGCACTTTGGCAGGTATTTGGAGCATCTGCTCCATTCTTTTTTGGTGGCATTTTAGGAATTATCTCGGCAATAGGATTATTTTTTATAATATAAAATAATTGTTGACATATCTTACCTCTTATGTTAGAATATATTAATAAAAATTTTACTGGAGGCATTATGAGAAAACGATTAGTTTGTTATGGAGCATTTGTAATATTAGTTTTAGCCATTATTAATCTTTCCTGTAACCGCACCTCATCTAACTCTTTAAGAATTATTAGCATTAATGATAATAAACCCAAAAGGGTCGATATTATTGACCGCTTTGTTGATGATTATGGCGAAGAGCATGAATTAATTTCAGACCAACATGTGAGTATCGAAGTTGGTTATGTTGAGAAAGGGCTTGGATTACCGACTTATCCGACAAACTATACTGCCCGGGTTACGGATTATCGAGTAAAATTTAAACGGATTAAAATTAAGCCAACGGATAATGACAAATGGGTTCTTCAGGATGTAACCGGGACTACTAATATTACTATTCCTGCAGACCCTGAACTCCGTAATACAGTAAAAGCAAACATCAAAATTATACCCTGGCAATGGATAGAGTTTTATCGGGATAGTTTTGGAGAATTTGAACAAGGCGAGGGTGCACGTCTTAAAGCCACTATTATATTAAACGGATATGAAGAGTTAACTAATACTGCACTCTCTGATACCGGCTGGTTAGATATTAATATTGCGGATTATTGGGATGACCCACGCACGATTGGTGGTGTAAAGTAAGAGTAATTTAAACTAAATAGTCTTAATTCTTTAAGTCATATTTGATAGAGGTGTGCTTGAAGAAATTTTTATTAAGTGGGATTTTATTATTACTTATAACTACCGTTCAATCTGCACCATCAATTTGGGGAAACCGGGGACTGTTCAAAGTAGAAGACGCTAAAACGGAACAAACTGGATTAATGTCTCTATCAACCTATCTTCTTACTCATAAAACCGCGACCGATACCCTTTTCGGTGATTGGGTTATTCCGACAATAACTTATGATTTGGCGAGTTTTCTGCAAATATTTTTTAGTTCTGGACAAATTATAAAAGGCGATGCGGTCTTTCCAGAAATATGGCAGAGTGAATTTTTTAGCACAACTCGTGATATCGTTTTCGGCGGAAAATTAGGAATTAATCTCATACCTGTGTTGAAATTGGGCGGTAAAGTATCTTATGTTTTGCTTCAAAACGAGATATTAGGTTCGGTCATAGAAAAATCTGATGGTTTGAATTGGACTGGATTAGTTTCGTTACGCTTTAGCGACTTATATGCACCATTACCTAATCTCATTTTCAATTATGGCGAAGACAGAAATTTAAGAAACTACCGCGCCGGCTTTGAAATCGGTTCCGGGAGCGCAATATTTGTTGAAGCAGTAAGTAGTACGCCGAAAGTAAATAAAATATTTCAGAACCTCTTTGATAATTTAACAATAACCCCTGGTATGAGACTAAAAATTGGGGCCAATTCGTATCTGTCTTCGGGATTATTAATTGATGTGAAAAATCGGCCTGACTTTCCTGATTATACCGTAATTTTAGGGATGAGTGTTGGCAGTAGATTATTAGCACCCGCGGTTCCAAATTATGGAACATTAACCGGTACCGTTACGGATATTAAAACTGGTGCGCCATTATCAGCACAAATTAGTTTTCCCGATTATCCTAAAATAAGGCCAGTCCAAAGTTTAGCCCAAACCGGTATCTTTAAGGTAGATAAATTACCGGCTAAGGTTATCTATGTGGAGGTTAGTTGTGATGGTTATCAAAAACAGATAGTTCCCATTACGATTGAACCGAATAAAGTAGTTGCTTATGACTTTCGATTAAAACCATTAGTCACTTATGGTGTAGTTGCGGGAAATGTTTATGATGCATCTACGAAAAGGCCGTTATCAGCAGAAATCTCTCTTTCGATACCAGAAATTTTACCTGTTATTGCGGATTCATTAACCGGGGCTTTTCGTATTGACAAAGTTCCTACTGGCATTACTACACTTCATGTAAAAAAAGACGGCTATTTTTCTAAAGCACTTACGATTTTAGTTGAAGAAGATAAAGTTACCCATAATGATATTTCACTGGTATCATCAATTTCTCAAGGAACACTGACAGGCAGAATTAGCGATAAAATAACTCAACAACCTTTATTGGCTGAGATAACTTTTTCACCAGAAATCGGTATGGTATTAAATTCAGATAGTATGACCGGAATTTATCGAATTGATTTACCATCAGGAACTTATACACTTACGGTCAATGCTGAGGGATATATCCCAGCAACAAAAATTGTCCTAATTGGAAACAACACTTTAACGGAACAAAATTTCGAATTAATCCCTAAGACCTACCGGACGATATTTACTGGTAAAATAACTGACAAAAAAACTTCTTCTGGTCTAAAAGCCACGATATCTTTTCCGAATACTGATTTACCTGTGATTGCTACTGATTCTTTTTCTGGCATTTTCTATGCTGAGATTCCGATCGGTTCTTATCTTATTGAAGTAAAATCAGAGGGTTATATTCCGCAAAACACAATAATCATTTTAGAAAAAGATAAAGTATTAGAAAAGAATTTCGAATTAGTGCGAAAGGGAATGGCGATAATCCTGAAAGGTATAACCTTTGAATCTAATAAAGCAACAATCAAGCCGGAGTCTTATGATGCATTACAAGAAGCCGGTAAGATTTTACTCGATAATCCTAAAATAAAAGTGGAAATTCAAGGTCATACTGACAATATTGGTTCAGAAAAATACAATCAGGTGTTATCGGAAAAGCGGGCTTATGCGGTTAAAGAGTATTTAGTAAAAAATCTTGGCATTGCCGCTGACCGACTAATTGCTAAGGGTTATGGTTCGACAAAACCAATTGCCGATAATACTACTGAGCACGGTCGAGCCCTTAATCGTCGGGTTGAATTTGTTATTCTAAGTGAAGAATAATGATAATTTGTTATCTATCCGCAGTTTATATTATAAGCAAAATCACATAGGTTAGACCTAAAATGTATTTATAATACTTTTTCATAGATTAAAGCATCCTCACCATCAGGATAGTATTTTTTACGCTGATAAATTCGTCGGAAACCAAATTTTTCATAAAATTTCTGGGCAATAATATTAGAAAGCCTCACTTCTAAAAATATCTTTTTGCAATTTTTCTTTTGGGCAATTTCGATGATTTTGGCTAATAATTGACTCGCAATCCCTTGTCGCCGGAATTCCTGGGCAACCGCAATATTGGCAAGGTGAACTTCATCAGCAATAAACCAGGCATCGACATAACCGATAACTTTATCTTTTTCTTTAGCCACAAAACACTGCGCCTCTTTACGGCATATATCGTATTCAAAAAAACTTCTTTTCCAAGGTGAAACAAAGCAAGATTTTTCAATGGCCATTACTTGGTCTAAATCTTCAAGTGTCATCGGTTCAATCTGCATAAAACTTTTCCGAACTAATCTACCTCAGCAATATAGAAATCAGATGAAAGGTCCGATTGAAAATAGCAGAGAATTAATTTTCTCTGTAGATACTTTTAGATTTTTCGTTACACTAATTTATTCCATTTATTTATGAGATTTTGATATTGAATTTATGTCTTCTTTTTGATGGGAAACTGAATTTCCGTCTTTAGAGACTCAGCCGGAACTTTGGATGGGTCGTTTAGGTAGATTTCTCTTGCCGGTCCGCTGATGATATAATTATTTTTTTCCAGCCAAGACATAAAATTGAGATAGGTTGGACCGATTTTATCATAAGGTCCAATATAAATTGTTGAAGCAACTTCAGTTGGAGGTAATTTTTTAATTTTTATTAGTTTATCTTCTTTGGTGCTTGATGCAACTGGGATGCAAACTTCATAACGAGTCGATTCAGGAATAACTTTATTGGGGTCATCATAATAAATAGCAAAAGGCGTACCAGTTATGGTCACTTTGTTTAATAGTGCCCGACTCGTCAATTCAGCAAATGCCTTACCAACTTCGGCGTAAGGTCCTTTTTTCTCCAGCGAGATTACGCACATAGAATCGATTACTTTAGTAATCGCAATAAACCCAGATTGAGCCGTGGTCGATTGGGGAGAAGTTTCCTTTTTTGGACCACCACAACCGAGAATTAACAAGGCGACTAAACTTGATATTAATAATTTATCCATAAGTGCTCCTATTGTTATTAATTGATTGTTAACTTATTGTTATTAATTGATTGTTAACTTATTTAGCATAGTAAAAAAAAGATAAATGTCAATTAGTTTATAGTTTGTTTTAGAGCTTCTTTTAGTTATTCCCAAAAGATAAATACTAATTAGTCTGAAACAAAGAATTAACATTTATATAAAAAGTGAAAGAAAACTTGACAGAGCTTGAAATTGTCTCTAACATTTAAAAATGAAATTAAGACTGATTTTAACTTTTTTGATATGTTTATCAATCTTCTGCGCCAAAATCCAAGAAAAACTTTTTCAATACAATGACTTTATCTTTGGTAGTTATCTTACAATAAAGATTTTTGCTTCAGACTCAGTTCAAGCCAAAAGGTCAATCCGAAAAATCATGCGCACGCTTCGTCATATTGATACGGTTGCTTCGGTATATATTAAAGAAAGCGAAGTTTCTAAACTCAACCGAAAAGGCTGTGCAATAATGTCTCGAGAACTAAAAGAATTAATAATGAAAGCAATTGAAGTCTCAGAAAAATCCGAAGGTGCTTTCGATATTACCGTAAGACCGGCAATGAAGGTTTGGGGGTTGGATAGCCTCAATGTTAAGCAAAGTCCTGTTGCTGAAAAAAACTTTGATAGTGCCGTTGTCAATCTTATTAATTACAAAAAGATTCGCATTATTGGTGATTCGATATATTTAGCGCCGGGCATGGAACTTGATTTGGGTGGGCTTGCAGTGGGTTATGCAGTTGATAAGGCCTGTGAAGTTGCCAAAGCCTCAGGAATTAAATCGGGTTTAATTGATGCGGGCGGCGATATCGCCTGTTTTGGTAATAAAACTTATAAGATTGGTATCAGAAATCCATTTGGTAAAGGCGCAATAAAAGCAGTTAAGGTTAGAAATCAATCTATCTCAACCTCAGGCAGTTATGAAAAATTCATTCAAAAAAACAATAAAAAATATACTCATATTATCAATCCGAAAACAGGACAGCCGATTGTGGATAGTGTTGATAACCTTGTTAGTGTTACAGTTATTGCGGATAAGACCGTTGATGCCGATGCTTATGCTACTGCGGTTTTTGTTTTAGGCACAGATAAAGGTGCAGAATTGATTTCTTCATTAGGATTAAAAGGCATATTAATAACCAAAACCGGCAAATTGATTGAAATTGGTTTTTAGTAGATATGTCGGTAAGTAAAAAATTAAACTATCTGAATTAAATAAAAAATATAGTTTTACTGTCGCTCAATTTGAGTTTATTATAATTAGTTAAATGTGGTTAAACATAAGCAATACTTTGCGTATGACTGAATTTCCATTGAGCAATATATAATAAATGTCAAATTTTATGATGCATGCAAAATATAAATAATAATAAATTAAGAGAACACACTATTAAAAGACTACAAAAAGCAAAAATCAACATATTCTCAGAGTATGCAAGATATAAATAGTAAAAGACTACAAAAAGCAAAAAATCAACATATTCTCAGAGTATGCAAGATATAAATAGATTGAAAGAAGCAAAGTATTATAAGACAATACAGAAAGCAAAAAAAGAATTTGTCCAATGTGAACTCTGTCCCAATTTCTGTGTGATTGCAGAAGGAAAAGTAGGCTTGTGTTTAGGCCGAAAAAATATTGGTGGCAAACTTTATGCCATAAATTATGGCGAAGTAATCTCAATGGCGTTAGACCCAATTGAGAAAAAACCGTTATATCATTACTTTCCTGGTAGCCAAATATTTTCTATCGCGACCTATGGTTGTAATTTGCGTTGTCCCTTTTGTCAGAACTGGGAAATCTCACAACAGAAAATCAATGGTCGATATCTTTCACCCCAACAACTGATTGAAATTGCACAAAAATATCCAACAGTTGGCATTGCTTATACTTATACCGAACCGTTAATCTGGTTTGAGTATTTACAGGATGTTACGAAATTAGCCCGAAAGCAGGGACTAAAGAATGTTCTGGTGACAAATGGTATGATTAATCCTGAACCGTTAAACGAACTTCTGCCTTGGATTGATGCCTTAAATATCGATTTAAAATCTATTGATGAATCGTTTTATCAGGATTTTGTTAAAGGGAGTTTGCCAGCAGTAAAGACGACAATTGAGTTGGCGCAAAAAAAATGTCACATTGAGTTGACGAACCTGATTATTCCGACCAAAAATGACTCTAAAGAATCTTTGGAAAACTTAGTAAATTATGTGGCGAGTCTGGGTAAAGATACTGTGCTGCATTTTTCCCGATATTTTCCCCATTATCAATTGGATATTGTAATGACACCGTCAGAAAAATTACAACAAGCACTGAAAATTGCAAAAGAAAAATTAAATTATGTCTATGTCGGTAATATTTTAGGCTTTGATAATAACACTTATTGTCCTAATTGTAAAAACTTGCTTATTGACCGTGGTTATTTTACCGCTAAAATAGTTGGTATGAAAGATAACCAATGTAGTCGGTGCGGACATATTATTTATGGTAGATTTTAAGATTACCGAAATTATTTCTAAAAATAGTATTCCGTAATATTTTTATATGAAAATCCATCGTAAACAAATCAATTTCTCTATATTTTGCGTTTTAATCATAAGGGAAAATATTTTATGCGGCGTAGTGTCGGTCTAATAATTTTTATAGTTATTATCAGTGCTGTTATTGGTTCGGTCTTAGCATATCTTTTGTCGGCATTATTTCCTCCCGGACCGGTTTACAATCTCTTCTTTAAAGCAATTCAGATTGGTATTCCACAGTTTACCCTTAACCTTAAATTTATGACCTTGACATTCGGGATAATGTTTTCCATTACGGGTTTAACAATCCTTTTTATAATTCTGACGCTAATTTTCTTGAATCGCTTCTAATTTGTGAAAAACAACTGATACTGTATAGTAGAGAAAATTTATTATAGGAATTATTTTCTACGAATAAATAATCCGCAATACTTTTACGAAACCTTTTCAAAGCATTTAACAGCACAGTCTAAGTAAAAAGCAAAAGATAGAATTAAATTTTGTGGGAAATTAGGACTATAGTATTTTATTGTATAATAAAAACAGCCCAAACCCATCGAGCCACAGGCCTGTTTGACCGAGGAGGTAAAAGATTAGGCTACCTTATCTGCTATCCTATTGACTATCGCGAGGTTAAATCATTCGGTTACTTAAAGGACAATCGAAATATCTGTAGATTGGGCGGTCAGAAGGGTATGCCGGCGGGTTGCCGAGGGGTATGCCCCCCGGCCTGCCCCCTGGCTTGCCGACCGGCTTACCTATTAGGTGACCGAGAATGTCAGCCAAGCCTGTGGTTAAAAGGAAGTATAATTGAATTGATAACCGGGATTGTCTATTAATAAGAACAGCGGGACAGAGCAGGAAAAAACAAATAGAAAAGAATAGGCTTATCTTTAACTTACCAGAATTTCCACAAACATCGATTATATCTCATTGGTTATCAACAGAAACAGCAAAACGGAACATTAAAAAATGGAAGTGAATAAGTCCAATCGTATCAATATTTAGAAAATCTAACTGTTAGTATAACAAGAGATGACCTTTCAGATGTATTTCTGTACTTGTCCTTGAGGCTAAAGCAAGGTTACTCGTAAAATTTTTACGGATTTTCTTGCAATGAGTATATCCGATTAATAGAGAATGAGTTTCTTTTCGATTTGGGCTTTGCCTATAGTATACCTTAGGAAATAAATGCCTTGTGATAAATTATTTGATGCAATTGTCGTAGTATATGAACCCGGATTGAGATATTGGTCAATTACGGTTTTAACTAATCTGCCTGTAGCGTCATATAAGTTGATTAAAACTCTATTTGCAATCGGAACCGAATATTGAAGTGAAATGATGTCTGAAGTAGGATGAATATTTATGCTTAATTTATCAGTTTCAGATAAGCACTCAGTTTGTGTTTGTTTGGTAGTAGTTATTATTTGCTCTGTATATGCTATGTCTGTGCGATTAGAGATGGGCGATATTTCTGATTTGTCTTTATTAGGATTGAACCGCCAGAATTCATTAGTATTATTCCCTTTTAAGAGATAGACTCTGCCACCGGCATATGCCAAGCCGGCACCGGTTTTCGGAACACTCTTATTATCATTATTGAGTTTAGGAATTATTTCTAAGGGTGTCCAGATGCCAGTTATTCCTGGAGTGTATCGCCAAAAGTCTTGTTTACCTTTGCCTTTAATCATATAAAGCACAGTGCCATCAGTTGTCATTGCGGCGCCATCGCCAACTTTATTTTTCTTACCTAATTGAGGATGTCTTTGTGGACAGGATTCTTTTTCTACCCAGGTGTCCTGTTTGATATCGTAAAGATAAAAAGCATTATATTTGTCGCTACCTTTAAGTGCGTATATTGTATCTCTAATGCCCACAATCGCACTACCATCTTTCCAGGATTTTCCAAAATCACCAAGGTTTGCTTTGGATAACGAATACCAAAGATTGCTATTAGGCGCATAGGCAAAGAAATTTTCCGCATAGGGTGGTTGTCCACCGGCTAAAACATAGAGTAATGTATCCTTAAACCAGATGGAAGTGCCACCTTTTAATCCTTTAACGGATGGAACCCAAGTCTTAAATGTCCACCGGTTAGTAATAGTGTCGTATGCCCAAATCTCTTTTGTGCCAGCACCTTTTGTTGCCCAGATTGTATGGTTGCCGTCAAAACATAAAGAGGCACCTTTACCTGGTTTTTTCTTGTTTATTTCGTTATTATTAGGTGGTGGTTTAGGACCAAACCCAATACTTTCAACTTCTGACCAACTGCCTGCTTGGTATTTATAAAATTCATTTGACTTATTGCCACGAAAAGCATATAAAGAAGCGTTTACGCCAACTAAGGCACCACCATCTTTGACATATTTGCCCAAAACTCTGGTTGGAATGGGTTCTCTTTGTAGCCAAGCGGCAGTAAAAACATAGAAGGTGCGCACAGGAGAAAATTCTGACCAGTTACCAACACTATCTCGAACCCGAACCTTCCAGTTATAGATGCCAGTAGTAAATTCAGTGCTGATAAAAGTATCAGTCAAGATTCGGTTTACTGTGCCTGAATTGGGCAAGCCCGCAACAAAATTATAAACTGCTCCGGCTTCACCTGCTGAGTGCCAGACAAAATTTTGGACTGGGGTAAAGAAAGTATCGCCATCAGCAGGGGCAATCAAATTAGGAATTGCTGGTGGTGTAATATCAATTGTAAACCGCCATTCATTAGTAAAATCGCTCCAATTACCCGCAACATCTTTACAACGAACTTTCCACAGATAATTTCCACCAAAAAGATTGACATTATGGAGATAAGTCGTGTCCGTAAGATTCGTATTAATTACTTCAATAAACTTTTCGTTAATCTTTGACTTTAAGGTTGATTCTTCTGTTTTGTAGTTAAGGTCGGCAATTAATGATTCGGGTTTTAGGATAGTTTTTGATTTCTCATCCGACTCTTCCCGATTTACTACTAAATTATACAGCACTGCATCGGAAACCCTGCGCCAGACAAATCTCGGTTGCTGATTATTGCTGATACTCAAATTAGGGGGCAAGACAAGTATTGGAGATGACGGACTTTGCGTATCGATGATTAAAGTTCTACTTTCACTCCACGGGTCAGCCGGTAAGGGCCTTTCAACGCGCACTCGCCAATAGTAAATTGTATCGGGTAAAGGATGATTATTAGGTACTTGCCATTCAGAAACACTGGTTAAGGTATCAATTAAGCAATTCAGAAATTCTAAATTATTAGACACTTGAATTCGGTAACTGACAGCACTATCAACATCACTCCAATTAAAATAAGGTGTATTATCATTAGTGATTAAACCATTGCTGGGAAATTGGAGGGTTATTGGTATCGGGTTGACTGAGAAATATCTTTCTAACAAGTTATTATTTAAGTTATAATCAGTGGGTAAAGTCGTGTAAGCCTTAAAGAGATAAGTTCCTGGTTCCATTGACCGCCAAGGCATAAAACTAAGTTCAGCGGTTGACTGGCATGAAACACCTATAGCGGTATCTCTGTCAGTGTAAAGTAAATTCGCCGGTGTATAATTAACAGCAATATCATCAAGACATATCGTGCTTCGGTTCATTCTTCCTTTATTAACAAAGGCAATGTGAACCGATTTACCCGCATAAGAACTAAGCGGTATAATCTTTTCAGTCCAGGTAGTTGTTCGAATACCAAAGGCACTAAGTAATATCACAAAACTATTAATTGAATTATTAGTGGTAGAAAGCCATACTTCTAAAGAATCATCGGCAATAGAACCTGAACGGTACCAGAATCTTAACTCTCCGCCTTGAATATTTATTAAGGGAGTTATCAACCAGTCGTCGTTACCGCTCAGAGTATATTCTGGGTCACACTTCACAGCACCGGTTCCGCTATGAGTCGGACTTGAGGTGCGCTGCCATCTTGTTTGTCCAGCATCATTATTATAGATTATCCAATTTATTGGCGGAAAAGTCGTGCCTTCAAAACTTTCATAGAATCCACTTGCAGGTTTATAAATTTCCGCATTGACCGGAATATTTTGGATTTGACTACTGTTATTAGTGACAATTACTTTAGGAACGAATGCCACTCTTTTCCATTCAATTAAATTAGGACGGATGATACCTGAGACCATCACATCAGCAACAAGTTCTATGCCAACACTATCAATAAAGATATTATTGCCACCTTGAGCAAAAGCGTGAAAACTGACCAGTACGATATTGCCAATTCCTAAGTCTAAAGGCAAAGAATGTTTTTGCCATCCAGTGGTAGATGCATATCTTTCAAATTTATTGAGTCTGTGCCAAATGGCACCATAATTTGTTGATAGTTCTATAACTAAACTATCGGGACTACTATTAAGTGCATCGTGATACATATAGAAATTCAACCTCGCACCGTCAACTGTTCGCAAATCAAGGGGTGGTGTAATTAATCGGCTGTGGGCGCCAATGGGTGCATTATATGAATTATAACATGCTTGAGCAATTCCATCTAAAGGCAACTGTGAAGGATTAGAGCCATTTAATACTCGCATCCAATTACTGCCACCAGAAACAATAATTTCTTGTTCCCAACCAAAGGGTTCAAAGTTCACATCTTCAAAAGATTCAGCATAAGGGATTGTCAAAACAGGTAATGTGGCTTGGGTTGCGGACGGCGAAAATTTAGTTTCTAAATTTAATTGATTTCTGCCCTTACAATCAATCGTATACACAACTTGGGGCAAAAGATTCTTTACTTTGATTCCATTATCACCACCCCATTGGTTGTAAGTTGCCCAAACTACAGTATCAACTAATACACCGCTGGTATGGAGATATTTTATTGCTTTGGCACCATCTCTAATGCGAATTGCATATTGGGTATATGGTGGATTATTAGTGGGAGCAATCTTAACCTTAAAACTGCGATAACTAACATTAGATAGATTTGGCACATCAGGAACGCGAGCCAGTGTTACTGTGTCCTTTGCAGAGAATTTACTCTCGCCAAACTGATTATAGGCAGAAACCCGGAAATAGTAGCGTATATTGGGTAATAAATTTTGTGCGATGTAGATATTGACATTTGGACCAACCGAATCGATGATGGGAAATGTGCCATTCGGATTTGTGTCGCGGCGAATATAAAAGCCATTTTCATCATTGGAGTTATCAATCCAAGTTAATCTGATAATGTTATACCAAACATCCGTTAAAGTTAAATTAGAAGGCGGAATCGGAATTGGGACAGTAAAGAATCGCCAAGTTGCTGATGCGGTTGAGTTTGCTTTTGTTCCCTTTAAAAGATAAGTGTCATTATGTGCCCAAATCTGCCAATAATATTTACTTCTTGGTTTAATATCAATATAATTGAACACCGTGTCACTTTGGAGTGCGCTGACTTTTTTTAGTGGTGGATAGAGCGTGTCTAAAAAGACATCATAATAATCGGCAGCAATTGAACTACGCCAAATTAATCTTCCATTTACTGGTTGATTCACCGCACTATCACCTGGACTGACTAAATCAAATGGAAATGGTGGATTGGGTGTATATTCGTCGGCACCGATATCAGGACGAATTGAATCTCTAATTTGATTATCAAAATCATAATTGATATTAGCAATCGGAGTTCCTTTTTTATCGACACTGGCAGAATTAGGATTAATATGCAAATCACTCAAGGCAATAAAATTAGGATTACGACTTATGCTATTTAGGTCTTTGGAAGAGCGTGTGCGCCATTGTTGCAAGGTTGTGCAAGGTAAAGACCAGTAGCCAATTAATTGACCATTTTGTCCTGGAGTTGATACAAATAAGTCGTTATAATTAGAATTAAAACCAGCACTGGTGTTAGCACAATAAACCGCATAATGTTTTCCCTGTCCTGAGGTCTGACTGCGGTTATTGAAAACGATATTGTTCTTAAAATTAATAATACTGGCTCGGTTGCGATAAAAGCCATAAGAATTTGTGCTGGTCGAAAGTCCACTACCACCAATATAGATTGAATTATAATAAATATCCCAAAGCACATTATCGAAAGAATTTTCATGAATACCATAGATGGTTGCTCCTGAATGTGTGCGCAGAGCATCAAGATAAATAAAATTATTATCGATTATCGTAGGTTCGTTAACAGAGCTGTAATACAGATATATGCCCCGAAAAGTTGGATAAGTCCCTGCTGTCCAAAAATCACGAATTCGGTTGCGCGAGATTTTGGTTTTGACCACACTATAGTTGTGAATATCAATTCCCTGTAATAAAGTTGTGGTCTGTTGGGTCTGCGTATAGATATCGCATTCAGTTATTAAAGTATTATATGTATTGGACGCAAAGTAGATGCCGGTATTACTAAAATCATATATTCGGCACTTGCGGATGATATTGTGGGCATTATCCAGCGGTGTGTTTACACCACTAAAATATATTCCAAAATTCGCTGAAGTGACATTTGTGCCTGTAATATTACAATTTTCAATTAGATTATTACTATTACCAGATACTACGGTGTCAACAATAAAACTCAATACACCAGCAGTGTTAGAAAGAATATTGCTCTTCAACCAACAGTTTTTAATCGCATTATTAGATGCGCCATTATACAAACGCACGGCAGAACCAGTAGTAGATAAATTAGAAATAGTAAGACTATCTAAAGTGACATTGCTAATACCTTTCAAATCAATAATTGTTGTGCCATTATTGCCTTGAATTAAAGGTATTGAAGGACTATTCGGTTTAATTGTTAAGGACCAATTACCCCGACGATAACCAGTGGGTTTATTAAAAACTATGGGAAAGACTTCGTTGGGATACGAAGCATCAGTCAAACGAAACATAACATTGCCAGTAATTACTGAATTGTTCCAGAGACTACAGGCTGAAGTTAATCGTGGTAAGTCGCCTCCGATACCAACTAATTTAACACCAATCAGCGTATCATAAACCTTAAAACTACTGCGTAGCGTATCGTCAGCAAAATACTGTTCACCCTTAATTGCCACAGAACATTTTACTGCTTTTATTCCCGGGCTGAGACAGCGATATTTAGTATTAAAAGTATAATTTATCGAATCGCCAACTCCTAAATTAGCAAAACAGGTTTCGGCAATCATACTTGCTGGATATACTCGGTAAAAGACCAAAATCGTATCTTGGAGATTATAGCCATAATTCTTTAATCTTACGGTGACACTTATTGACTCTCCAGGTATCACTATATCCGGTGCAAAACTGACTTTATCCATCACCATATCATTATCATAAAGTTGTCGTTGTTCACATTCTAAGATTTTACCATTTCCTGCAATCACCATTTCATCATTTGCTTGGAATATTGGTTTGGTCGAACCCATTGATGGTCGGTACTTATTGAAATTGCCAATGGCAACTCCGTAGGTAATACCGCCCGTAGAAGGCATTAACCGATAATACCAATTATCGCCCGCATTCCAGAGAAGAATAGTATTATTTCCAATACCTGTAGCATTGCCGGCGCAGGCAACAATCTCATTGCCATGATGCAAATCATAAACATCACCAATCGCGACTTCACCAAAAGTTCCCCATTGATTATAGGCGCCTAATTGCTTAAGTGCCCAATTGTTACCCGAACGCGCCATTATGAATATATTGCCATAACTTTGGAAATTGAGACCGTTATAAATTACAATCTCATTTCCTGAATAATTGGGGTCAACATCACCTATTGCCACATCATAGAATGAAATAGTATTAGGTGTTGGTTGTAATAGTGGTGCCCAATACCAGTATGGTGCTGAATATCTTAATCTAAATAAGGCGCCAAAATGAGACACGACTGCAACCTCATTGCCAGGATAACTGGCATCAAAATCACCAATCGCAACACCATTTAAATAAGAACCATCACCCCAAGGAAATGAATCAAAGGCAAAAGTCGAGCCAGTCCAATGCATTCTAAATAGCGCCTTACCCGCAGTAAAAAACACTTCATTAATCCCATTACCATCAACATCACCAATTGCAATATCCGTAATGCCAAATGTACCAGTGCGAAAAGTGCGTGGTGAACTATTATTCGGTAATGATTCTTTTTGCCAAGTTGTGCCATTCCACCAGGCACGATACAACCGCGAAATCGTATCACTACCACCATAACGACCATAAATCATATCAGTGATACCATCATTATTGACATCACCAACTGCAGCACCAAAAAATCCAACACCAGCCGAATCAATCCAGCGACCATTAGCTCCGTGTCTTTGCCAACCAGATGTTGCCACTTTAATTGGTGGTACTGATGTCGTATCATTAATCAGTAAGGCATGCCGGGGTTCAGAAGACATTACGCAAAAAAATCGAACTGTATCATCCGCACTACCTTTGAACTTTGTGCCCACTGCAATATCCCGAAAAGTGCCAACCGGAAACGGTGGTGGTA
>JAOABV010000025.1 GCA_026418155.1 candidate division WOR-3 bacterium
AGACAGTCTGAGAGTACCGTCACCGTTTGTGCAGTTACTCACAAACGGCATCGTTCCCTCTGACAGGAGTTTACATCCCGAAGGACTTCATCCTCCACGCGGCGTCGCTGGGTCAGGCTTGCGCCCATTGCCCAATTTTCTAGACTGCTGCCTCCCGTAGGAGTTGGGACCGTGTCTCAGTTCCCATGTGGCCGGTCACGCTCTCACGCCGGCTACCCGTCTTCGCCTTGGTGAGCCATTACCTCACCAACAAGCTGATAGGCCAAGGGCCAATCTTGGAGCGATAGCTTACGCCATCTTTCTTCCTAATTCTTCATTAGGAACGTATAGAGTATTAGCTCCGATTTCTCAGAGTTATGCTCTTCTCCAAGGTATGTAACCCTTGTATTACTCACCCGTTTGCCACTAAGTTCATCTTGTATTGCTACAAGATAAACTCCGTTCGACTTGCATGTCTAAGACACGCCGCCAGCGTTAGTCCTGAGCCAGGATCAAACTCTCAAAAAAATTTTTGAGGTACTTATGTGGCTTTCCGAACACGCTGTTATTTTCCCAATTGTCAAAGAACATTTATTCTAACCAATCCTTAAATATTATACGAATAAAACCAAATTTGTCAAGTCTAAATTTTAATTAATTGAAATTTTAATTTATAGGCCAATTTAAATTTGAATGTTTTGATAAAACACTTAATTTCCCTTGCACTCATCTAATATTAAGAAAAAAATTCTATATCTTCCGCATAAGAATTATTAAGTTGCTTTAATAAGGGCATTAATCTTTCTTACTCTCAGCAGAATTGTCTTTTTTATCGAACGCAGGTGAAGTTTTTTTCTCTTGCGAAGAATTTTGTTTTTTATAATCCGTAATATAAAAACCACTACCTTTGAAAATCAAACCAACTCCAGCCGAGATTAGCCTTCTAACTTTATTACCGCATTGTGGACATTTTCTTAATGGTTTATCAGTTATTTTCTGAAACTCTTCAAACTTGTGATGACAAGTTTCACATTCGTATTCGTATGTCGGCATCGCTCAGAATAAAAGGACCTCAGCGAAGTGAGGAGTAAAACAGGAATTTAGTTTCATTATTTTCACTGCCTTACTCCTCACCTTCAATTTTTATATTAATATTCGCCGTATCCGCCACCGGCAGGCATTGGTGGCGCTTTTTCTTTTTCTGGAATTTCGACAATTGCAGCTTCAGTAGTAATTAAGAGCGATGCTACTGACGCGGCATTCTGGAGCGCAACTCGAGTAACTTTAGTCGGGTCAATCACGCCTGATTCAAACATATCTTCATATTTAAGCGTCTCCACATTGAAACCCATATTAGTAGATTCGTTTTTAACTTTATCGAACACGATCGAACCTTCGATTCCGGCATTTTCAGCCAGTTGTCTTAACGGCGCTTCTAATGCTTTCTTAACAATGTCAACACCAATTTGCTCATCACCGGGTAATTTCATTTTCTCTAAAGCGGGAATACAACGGACCAGTGCAACTCCACCACCAGGCACAACACCTTCTTCAACCGCCGCGCGAGTAGCATGTAATGCATCTTCTACAAGTGCTTTTTTCTGTTTCATTTCGACTTCGGTTGCCGCACCGACATTAATCACTGCAACACCACCAGCGAGTTTTGCTAAACGCTCTTGAAGTTTTTCTTTGTCATAATCCGATTTGGTTTCTTCAATTTGTTTGCGAATTTGCTCAATACGGGCTTGGATTTCTTTCTTAGAACCAGCGCCTTCAACAATCGTAGTATTCTCTTTGTCGATAGTAACCCGTTTTGCCATACCTAAGTCAGTAATCGCAACATTTTCTAATTTAATCCCAACATCTTCTGAGATAAGTCGACCATTTGTCAAAATTGCAATATCTTCCAGCATGGCTCGGCGTCGCTCACCATAGCCCGGCGCCTTAACTGCACAGCACTGAAGGGTACCACGAATCTTATTGACAACTAAAGTTGCCAATGCCTCACCTTCGACTTCTTCAGCAATAATTAAAATTGGTTTTCCTTTTTGGGCAACTTTTTCCAGTAACGGCAATAAATCGCGGGCAGATGAAATTTTCTTTTCGTATAATAAAATATAGCAGTCTTCTAAGACGCATTCCATTTTATCCGGATTAGTGATAAAATAGGGTGACAGATAACCGCGGTCAAATTGCATCCCTTCTACCACTTCAAGAGTTGTTTCCATACTTTTGGCTTCTTCGACCGTGATGACACCTTCTTTGCCGACTTTTTCCATTGCATCCGCAATTAAATTACCGATAGAAGTGTCGTTATTAGCAGCCAGCGATGCTACTTGAGCAATCTCATTTCGGCCACTGGTCTTTTTCGAAATTCGTTTTAATTCTTCAACAACTTTTTCGACTGCTTTATCAATACCGCGTTTTACTGCCATAGAGTTGGCACCAGCCGCAACGACCTTCAGTCCTTCACGGAAAATGGCTTCAGCCAAAATGGTTGCCGTAGTAGTACCGTCACCAGCAACATCTGAGGTTTTCGATGCCACTTCTTTAACCATCTGCGCACCCATATTTTCAAACTTATCTTCCAGTTCAATTTCTTTTGCCACCGTCACTCCATCTTTAGTAACAGTTGGCGCACCCCATTTCTTTTCGATAACGACATTATGACCGCGCGGACCGAGTGTCACTTTAACTGCGTCCGCTAAAATTGAAGCACCTTTAAGCATTGCTTTACGGGCTTCTTCGCTAAATTTCAAATCTTTTGCTGGCATAGTTTCCTCCTTATTATTTCTCTTTTTCGACAATCGCTAAAATATCGTCTTCGCGCATAATGAGATATTCATTGTCGTCAATTTTGACTTCGTTTCCAGAGTATTTGCCAAAAAGCACGATGTCACCTTTTTTCACTTCCATCGGAATTCGATTGCCTTTCTCGTCAAGTCGACCAGGACCAACTGCAATCACTTTACCTTGTTGTGGTTTTTCTTTGGCAGTATCCGGAATGATGATACCGCCTTTTTTTACTTCTTCTTCAATACGTTGCACTAAAACACGGTCTTGGAGTGGTTTTAACTTCATACTGCCTCCTTAAAGTCTTTAGATTTAAATTTGTAAGTGTTCATTTGGTTGTTTTCTTTTTTGATTCTAAGTCGCGATGCCAATAGACTCTAACCAATTTTTCATTGTCGCTGAAACTTATTTTTAACTCGCCATGGTAAGCATTTTCCAACGCTTTACCAATGGTAATTGCTAAATTTTCTACGGTCGTCTCAACCGTAATTAGATTTTCCTTGTTATTTAGACTCATAATTCGGGCTAAGGGATTCCGCAAAGATTCTTTCTTTTCTTGATTCCGAATAATATTAACGATTTCGTTTTTATTCGGCAAAACAAATGTGCCGGTTATGGTAACTAAACCCATCACATAATGGTCTTCAATTTTTCGGCAGGCAGGGCATTTATGTTTCTCCGCAATCTTTTCTATTTCTGTTCTAATATGTTCATCACGAAGCCATCGTTTCTTATGATAGACTAAACCGCAAGTGGGGCAGATTGTTGGCTCCGAATATGCTTTAGATAAAAGATAAGGGTCAGCAAGTTTTGGTCTTGGACTTGACCGTTCAGAACTTCTTTTTACTGGCATAATTTATTCTCTTATTAATTTAAACAGAATAATTTTAATGGGCGATATCCGAATTGAACGGATGACCTCCTCCTTGTAAGGGAGGCGCTCTCGCCGACTGAGCTAATCGCCCAGATAAAAATTGCCTTTAACCGCTTCGGCGTAAAACATCTTTAGTCTGTGTGTTGTCACCTAAAGATGAAATCATTTTATGATAATTGAGTTCCTTTGTGCGAAACTCACGCATTCAACTTTAGTATAACAAATTTTCAATAAGTGTCAAGATATTGAATTATCTATCATAGGAAGAGACTCTTTTATTCTTAACATATCAAGTCTAAATTTACACAAAATACACTACTATTATCTAAAGTGCACTGGTATAGTGCGGGTAGTTCTTAAACAAAATACCTTAATTAAAAACCATCGCTATCTAGCGGAAAAGTTTGGGCAAAATTTTTGATGCCCTTAAAATTAGGATTCCGTTAACGGTTTTGATGTAAAAAAGTTCTTAGTCTGTGTATGATAATTTATAATCACAAATCTCAAGTAATGAAAAATCACAGAATGATAAATATCAATTATTAATAACAATAATGATTATCTGAAAAACCACCGCTAATGAATTATTAAACGACGATAAGGATAAAATGAAAAGCCACCAGACAATAATATTGGTAATTAAAAGATGAAAAAATCATCAAATAATAATTGATTATTAAATAGCAACAATGATAAGTAAAACCGTGGCATTTTAACTTTATTTAAATCCGATAATTGACACCAATAATTTTATTTTTAGTAAGATAAACAAAAATATGCATCCAGAACATCTGAAAGTCCTCATAAAAGTTGAAGGACTGCAAAAATCCTATGGCTTAATTAAAGCGGTAAAGCGGTTAACGATATCTCGTTTGAAGTATATGAGGGAGAGATTTTCGGAATGGTCGGTCCTAATGGTGCCGGCAAGACTACGGTGATAGAATGTATTGAGGGCTTACGCAAGCCTGACAAAGGTTTTATCCAAGTGCTTAATCTTAACCCCTTAACTGATAAATATAAATTAAAGGAAAAATTGGAATTCAGTTACAAGAGTCACAACTTCAACAACGAATTAGAGTAGATGAAGTCCTTGACCTTTATGTCTCATTTTATCCTCAGTCAGCAAATATTGATTGGTTATTAGATAATTTAGGATTAACCGATAAGCGTAAGTCTTACTTCCAACATTTGTCTGGCGGTCAGAAACAACATCTTTTTATTGCCTTATCCTTAATTAACAATCCCGAAGTGGTCTTTTTAGACGAACTTACTACTGGTCTCGACCCACAAATCTGGGATTTAGTGAAAACGATTTGCGATCAAGGAAAGACAATTTTTCTCACCACTCACTATATGGATGAAGCAAAAAGACTTTGTGACCGAGTTGGGATTATTGACAATGGAAAAATTGTTGCGTTAGACACGCCAAAGAATTTGATTCACAAAATTAGTGCCGAAAATCGTATTATCTTTACCGTTGAAAATTCTTTTCCCAAAGAACAACTAAAAATCTGGCCGGTGTAAAACATATTGAACAAACTAATAGCGAAATAGTCGTATATGGTCAAGGTGACAATTTAATGCTTGAAGTAATAAATATTCTTATCGCTAATAAGACCCAATTTCATGATTTCCGAATTGAACAGCCCAATTTAGAGGATGTCTTTTTGATGCTTACCGGCAAAAAAATGAGAAACTAAGTGAGAGAATATGCGCGCACTAATCAAATTAACCCGGGTGGAAATTATGCCTTTTTCCGTGAGCCGATTGGCGCATTTTTTACCTTTGTTTTTCCTTTAATCCTCCTTTTTTTATTCGGTAGCGTTTGGGGCAATAAACCAACACCATTTTTTGGTGGATTTGGCTATGTTGATATATTAGTGCCCGCATATACCTCAGCGCTGATTGCAACTAATGGACTTATGACATTGGCGATTACAAAGGCAGTGTACTGCGAGTATAAAATCTTACGCCGATTTCAAGCAACACCAATTAAACCAATAATAGTGCTTACTGCACAAGTCATTATGTTATTTGCAATGACAATATTAGGCACTGGATTAATGATTGTTGTGGTAAAAATAGTATATGGTTTGAGATTTGCCGGCATTGTCTTTTATCTGTTTGCAGGATATTTGTTAAGTTGTCAGAGTCTTTTTTCCTTAGGTTCTGTCATTGCTGGATTGTTACCAACCGCGCGGACTGCTCAAATTGTCGCAATGGCACTTTTTTATCCGATGTTATTTCTTTCTGGCGCAACAATTCCCCGACAAATCCTGCCGCTTTCGGTTCGCAAGGTTGCTAAAGTTCAACCTTTAACTCATGTCGTTAATTTACTTCGTGGATTATGGGTTGGAGAAAACTGGAACAAACACATAACCTCAGTTAGCTTTTTACTAATTCCCTTAATTATCTGCATTACCATATCTGCCAAAACTTTTCGTTGGGAATGAAAAGTCTATACAAAATTGTTATAGCACAAAATCTATAAAAAAACAAGAAAAAAATATCAATCTTAAAATCTTGCAACATCTTATGATACTTATGTTCTTTTAAGGTATCTTTTCGACCTGCACTCTATTTTTTTACCTTAGAGACAAATCCTACCATTTTATTTTTTATATCATATTTATTTTATATCTTATTTATTTTATATCTTATTTATTTTTTTATATCTCATTTATTTTTTTATATCTTATTTATTTTTTATATCTTATTTATATCTTAACTTCATTGCCTGCAGTTGTAAACAGATAATAGAAGTGACACCCTATAAAAAGTTATACACACTCTCCAACAAAAATTAGGAGGCAATTTTTATCTAACCAATTGAATTGCAAAGAATAAAACAAAAATCTGCTAAAATGATGGTATGATTCCCTCCACAGCGGGGATGTTCAAGAAGGGTAAGATGAAATTTATCGATAACTTTTTCTTTTAGTGTTCTTATCGCTTTGCTGATTAAAACTCATTAAAAGGTATCAAATACCGCATTCTTTATTCAGTCCGATAATTAGACTGATGATAAATCTTTGTAGATGCATAATCGGACAGCGTTTGAAAGAGAGCAGAGCGAGTCATTGAGTAAAGCACATTCTTTACCCGGAAAATTATTTTAGGTAGTGTATAATATTTTGTGTAAATTTCGACTTAATATGTTAACAATAAAGATGTCTCCTCCTATGCCGGACAATTTTAATAATAAGAAAAAGCGAACATCCCTAATGGAAGAAAAAAGAAATTACACAAAATTCTTAGTGCTACCTTATTTTATATAATAACCAATTTTATATAATAACCACACTTACACCTAAACTAAAAATTACTTATTAAAGGATTATGAGGAGTTTAACTTCGTCTTTATTAAAAATATGACTTTTTCGCAGTTACTAACATTTCTCTTGACAGAATATAATTTTATTACTATCCTCATATGATGATTCGGTTTACGGAAAGGCGACGATTGTTCAGTGTTAAAAAACATACCATTCCGTTCAAATGGATAATGCTGGCTGCAATTGCAGTAATATTTTTAGCCATCTATTTCTTTTTAAGAAACTTTTTACATTTATGATTAAAATGCTCGAGGTAAACGCAATGATTTTTTTGGTTAAGAATTATCTTTTTGCCAAAGGGCTAATAAAAGCCATGCCAAAAATTTGTTTTGATAGGAGGTAAAATGACCAATTTGCACAATAACTATAAAGATGTCTTCCGTGCTTTTAGGCTTGGTTTTTCCATTAAAAAGATATCAATGATGATGTTAGGATATCTAATTGCGATTATTGGCTATAATATCTGTTCCTATTTAGCCTTTTTAGCCCAAGGTTGGTCTTTTGCCGAAATTTGGGCAACATATCGCTTATTACCGATACCGGAAACGCTCCATTGGTCAGGGTGGTTGTTATGGGCAATAGGTATTGCCTTTGGAATTTGTGTTTTACTTATTACCGGAACCGCAGTTTGTAAAGTAACTTTTGAACAATTAAAAGGCGACGATTTCTTTGAGATAAAAAAGGCATTCAAGTATGCCTTGAAAAATGGCCGTGCGATAATTATGAGTCCGGTAATGGTAATTTTATTTATTCTCTCGGTTGTCGTTGCCGGCTTAATTTTATCGCTGATTGGCCGCATTCCTTATTTTGGTGAAATTTTTACTGGTCTAATGATTCTTTTAGCCTTTGCCGCATCCTTATTTATCGTCTATCTTTTAATTATCTTGAAGTTAACTCTAATGTATTCGCCGGCTATCATCGCTGCCTCGGGTAATGATACATTTGATACTTTATTTGAAGTCTTCTCAATGCTTAATGACCAAACGGCCCGATTAATCTGGTATTCGGTAATCTTAAGTTTTCTATCTAAAATCGGCTTATTTATTATGGCATTTTTCTCAGCACTGGCAGTAAAAATCGGCACTAACATCTTAGCAATATTTATGGGTAACAAACTTAATGACATTCTGCTAAATGCCGCATCAACCTTTAAGTTATCTATCCCTTATTGGTGTCCTGAACCAATTGCACGTTTAGTTGATACTGTATTGGGTGGGACCATATTCTTTTCGCCACCATCCTATCAATATATCAATATTGCAAATTTAATTGCTTCAATTTTATTTGCGATCGGTTATTATCTTTTAATAATTTTCGTTATCTCCTACGGCACAACGGTTTGGTTTACCGGAACACTAACTAACTATTTAGTTATCGTCAAAAAGAAAGACGACCGGAATCTCTTAGAAACCAAAGAAGAACCAGCAACTCAAGTTGAGGAAAAAACCGCAACTTCAACTCAGACTTCATAAACTTTTTCTGACCAGATGCCATTGACCTAATAGGTTATAATTAGTTGTAACATAAATAAAAGATTAGACTTTCGTTTTAATCCCGAAGAAATGCAAATTTATATATAGGGTGTCCCGAAAAAGTGCTGCGTAACTAATTGAAAACACAACAAAATAAGAACAATGTCCGGTAAGTTTAGTATATTAATCAGCAAAACTTGTTTTTTTCGCTCTCGCTATTTTTATAAATTTTAATTTATAAATTAAAGACAGTTTGCTCCCATAAAGTTACTTCTTAATTTATTATGCAATCTGAACCTCAATGTATACCTTGTGTACTGAAACAATGTGAGCGAGTCGTAGAAGTTGTCTGGGCTAATGATTCATTTCGGCAACAGTTACAAGCAAATTATGCCGAAAAAGAGCAGTTATTATCCCAAATAAGGCACCAGGCTTTAGAAATTACCTCCCGTTTATCCTTACAAGACCCGCCGAGTAAATTTACCTCACAAGTGCTTAAAGAAATCTATCAGGTCTTAAATCTTAATGACCCCTTTGAATTTATTAAGAAGGCACAAAACGACCTTGGTCGGAATATCTATCCGGTCGCTCTAAAGGAAATAAAAAACTCTCCTGACCCTTTACACTTAGCAATAAGTTTTTCCGCTTGCGGCAATATTATTGATGTTGGTCCGGCAGATATTTATTCAGTTCATAACCAAAACATTTCTCTGATTGAGGAAATTTGTTCTTTAGCCCAACAGCGTTTTGCCATTGACGACTATAAGATATTTAAGGAGAAGTTTCGCACCGCAGAAAACATCTTGTATATTTTAGATAATGCTGGCGAAATCTACCTGGATAAACTGCTGTTAGAAAGGTTGAAAGGACCAGAACTAATTATTGCGGTCAAAACCGCTCCCATTCTTAATGACGCATTAAAAAATGATGCGGTCGTAGCAGGATTAGATGGTATCGGTAAGATTATTACTGTAACTGAAGATAAAAATTGTCGGTTTTTAGGTGTTGATTTCTCTTGCACTTCCGAAGTCTTTAACGCTATCTTTGATTCCGCAGATATGGTCATTGCTAAAGGCCATGCCAATTTTGAGTCATTAGTCGATTGTGAACGTGATTGCTTTTTTATTCTTATGGCAAAGTGCCCGGTCGTAGCGCAAAAATTGGGTGTTAAAATCAAAGACCGGGTGCTTTATTATTCACCCATTAAATCCGATTAAAAAATATTTGCAAAAAAAATATTCTTTTGATTTTACTTAATAATTCATAACAATACCATTTAGATACTTTTCCGATTTAATCTTTCAATAATTGCCGAACCTAAATATTCTTGAGATTTTGCCTAATAACTTACAACAATACCAATTGCACACTTTTCAGTTTAATCTTTCAATAATTGCCCGAACCGAAATATTCTTGAGATTTTGCCTAATAACTTACAACAATACCAATTGCACACTTTTCAGTTTAATCTTTCAATAATTACGCGAACCGAAATATTCTTGGGATTTTGCTTGATAATTTACAACAATATCAATTAAACACTTTTCCGTTTAGTCTTTCAATAATTGTTCAAATATTCTTTGGATTTTACTTAAAAACCCATAACAATACCAATTGAATACTTTCCCGTCTAATCTTTCAATAATTAAAATATCGGTTGATTTTTAGACATCTGTAGTTATAATAGATCTAAAATTATGGTCGATTCTTATATATCAGTTATCAGTAGTCTAACAGATATCTAATATGTTGATTGATTTCTACTAATATGTAGTTATAATAAATTGTGTTGGTTGATTTATATGTATCAGCGCTTATAATAAATCCCTAATCATATGTGTTTAGCGATTCCGGCTCGGATTATTTCGATAAAAGGCGATACCGCAATTGTTGATGTTTGGGGTGTCCAGCGCGAAGCCAATCTTATGCTTTGTCCTGAAGCCAAGGTCAATGATTATATAATCATGCATGCAGGCTTTGCAATTCAGGTCTTAGACAAAAAAGATGCTGAAGAGACCTTAAGAATGTTAAAAGAATTCGAAAATCTCACTTAACAATATGCATTAATTATAATTAAAAAGATATGTCTTTTGCAAGCGCGACAAAATTGCCAAATTACAAAACACACAAAAGCAAAAAGAAATTTTTTTACCAAATACACAACGAAATTTCTCAATATCAAACCCCAGTTGTAATCTCGCCAACATTTGTGCCCAAAACATTTTTACTTCATAAAATAATCTATGATAAAATATTTTATGTTATTAGCCAAAGAAAGGAGTGTTTTATGTTAAACTCTATAAGAGTGTTAGTTGCTTTACTAATAATATTTCTCAGCATAAATATCATTCCAATTTATGGACAATGTGGTAACTGTCAAAAGTGTGACGAGCATTTGTCAGAAAAACAAATGAACCATTCGAAACACGAAAAAACGATTGAAGTTGAAAAGAAAGTTATTGCAGTATCTGAACCGCGAGGGTTTTTAGGAGTAGGAACCCGAGAAGAGAATGGGAAATTAGTCGTTCAAAGTGTCGCTCCTAATAGTCCTGCCCAAATCGCTGGAATCAAAGAAAACGATATTATCCTTGAAATCAACGGAATACCAATGCATTCACCTGATGATTTAATCCGATTTATTCAGAACACCAAACCAAAAGAAATAATTCATCTTAAACTTCTATCATCAGATGGCGAAAAGACCATTGATGTTAAATTAGGTGAAGTTCCCAGTCAAAAGCTGAAAATGAAAACAAAACTAAAAATGCGCTCCGAGAGTTATGGTGCCGGATATTTCGGACCGGGTTTTGTCTTTTTTAATTATGATAATATAAATACGGTTTTCACAAATTATCACATTGAGTCTGCGCAAAAATCGCAATTTGTCTTTGGCGGTGGTGGTTGGGGACAAATCGGCAGGACTAGACTTGGCGGTTGGGGAATCGGTGGTTCTCAATCTGTAAATAGTGAATCGATTTATGTGGAACTATCTTATGGTGCTGGATTTTTTGAGGTTGGCTATTTGCTCATAAATGCACCAACCATCAAACTAAGTCCTCTAATTGGAATTGGTGGTGGCGGTCTTTCCCTAAAAATTAAATCCCGAGGTTATAATCCATTAACTTTTAATAATGTGTTAACAGCCCCTGGCGGTGTTGCGAAAGTTTCCAAAGGCGGTCTAACATTATTTTCTGGCTTAGCCATTGATATTCCAATTGGTTTTGTCGGCTTAACCCTCAAAGGCGGTTATTTGCTAACACCAACTCAAAGTGCTTGGATTGTCGAAGATTTTAATGAAATCCAAGGTCCGCAGTTTAATCTTAAAGGTCCATTTATAACCGTATCAATAATGTTCGGCGGAATTAATAAACGTAAGTAATTTTATCTTACAAACTAAAATATTTTACAATAATCAAATTAACATTCCCAATAGAACCGACATTACTAATAAATTTGCAGTTAGTACGATTAATAACTTAAACATCAACATCATATTTTAAGTTTGGTCCCAACGATAAACTGATTGCGGTTATAAATCCTCTATAATAGTGCCAACAAGTATTCTGTATAATGTATTTTTGTAAACGCTCAAAGATTATCGGCATCACCTAATCTCAAATCATTCGTTTTTGTCTGCGATCCAAATCAATTTAATATTCTATTTATAATCTATTTTCTCTTGAAAAGGTATGAGAAAATTAGTATAATGACAAAGACACTTAAAGAGAAACACAACAAAAAGCAAAACACTAATTGGAAATAAATCATGCAAACAATTATAAGATTTAATGATTAACATTAGAAGTTTTGTAAGACCATAAAATGAATCGGCCAATAATTGTTGCTATTGATGGCACTGCTGGTTCAGGTAAAAGCACGACTGCCCGTGGTGCTGCTCAAAAATTAGGATTTGCCTATCTGAACACGGGCACAATGTATCGAATTTTGACCTATAAAATTATCCAAGAGAAAATTGACTATAAAGATATTAACGCCCTGCAGAAATTTTTAGACCAAACCTCGCTTGATTTTACCGAAAGTATAAACTCCCGTCAGGTTATTATCGATGGTAAAGATATAACGAGTTTAATTCGAAGTAAAGAGGTTGATGATTTAGTTTCCTTGATTTCAGCCATACCGCAAGTCCGAGAAAAGATGGTTAAAGAACAACGACGGATTGCCCAAAATAAGAATATTATCGTTGAAGGGCGGGATATTGGTAGCGTTGTCTTTCCTGATGCCGACTTAAAGTTTTATTTAGACTGTTCTTTGGAACAACGGGCGTTACGACGACAAAAAGAATCTTTTGCCCAGGGCACACCGATAGCCAAACAAGAAGTAGAAAAGAATCTTAAAGCACGCGACCATTTAGATAGCACTCGTAAAGTCAGTCCATTACAGAAATTACCAGATGCAATCTATATTGATACGACTAATTTAACGATTGAAGAAGAAATTCAACTGGTGGTCGATAAAATAAAAGATTATTTGGAAAGAAATCAAGATACAAAATGAAATGGCGATGGCGATTAGGTCAAATTATAGCATATCCGCTTGCCAAAATTTTATTTGGGCTCAAGGTTATTGGACAAGAATATTTAATAAGAAATCAAGCACAAATTTTAGTTGCCAACCATCGTTCTCACTTAGACCCATTTGTTATTGCGGTTGCCAGTAAACAAGAGATTTATTTTATGGCGAAAAAGGAATTGTTTCAAATTTCCCGTTTTTTCAGTTGGCTCATAAAATTCTGGAACGCCATCCCAATTTCTCGTCAAGAAGAATTTGCCCATTCCACTCTCAAAATTATTTCTGGTCTTTTACAAAAACACAAAACCATTCTGGTCTTTCCTGAAGGCACACGAAATAAATCGCTTTCATTCAATCAATTGTTGCCATTTAAATTGGGTGCGAGTTATTTATCCATCGTAAATCAAGTGCCAATAGTTCCCGTTGCAGTTAAAGGTGTCCGAGAAATCTGGCAAGGTCGCCTCTCTGCATTGATTGACAAAGATATTGCCCGGATTAAAAAGGTTCAGAAAAACAACAAATGTCAGCGCATTGTTGTTCAATTTGGCAAACCAATTTTTCCTTCAGGCTACACAAAATCTAAATATGATTATGAATCTTTAACTCAAAAAATTAAACAGAGCATTGAAGAATTATTAGTAAAATGAAAAAGCAATGCAAAATAATACCAAACAAGAGTCTATCCTAACTTTAAATGTTCTCTCTGACCTTTTGGACTTGAGTGATAGATTCTCAAGTTTAAGATTTTGAATTTGGGATTAAGATTATGCAGATAGCAGAAAACAAACCGCAAATGACAATTCACATTGCTGAACCTACGGGCTTCTGTTTTGGTGTCAAACGGGCAATCCATTTAGCGCTCCAAGGATTAAAAACCAGACCGCAGGCACAGAACAAAGGCATAGTTTATACTTTAGGACCGATTATTCATAACCAATCTGTAGTTAACCAGCTGCGGCAATCAGGTATCAAGACCGCACCCAATCTCTCTTATCTTAAACGTATTAAACCCGCACAACGAAAAACATCAGTTGTTGTGATTCGGTCGCATGGCGTAGCACCTGGTGTTATTAACCGTATTGAAAAACTCGGATATAAAATCATCGATGCCACCTGTCCTTATGTAAAAAGAATACAAAATATTGCACTTAAATTAAAAAAGGAGAATTTTTTAACTGTTATAATTGGTGATAAAAGACATCCGGAAGTCAAAGGTATTTTAGGATATGCTCAGCCTTTTAGTATCGTTTTTAGTAAAAATCAAGATCTGTTCCGGATAATCCGCCAAGCACAAAATTGTGGAAGAAAAATTGGGGTTGTAGGACAAACAACGCTACCTATTGAATATTTTCAAAAAGCGGTTAAAATATTAAATAATACTGATAAGTTACAGGAGATACGAGTGTATAACACTTTATGCAAAGAAGCCTTAACACGACAACGGCTTTGTCAGAAATTGTCTCGAAGTTCTGATATTATGATTGTGGTTGGTGGTAAGAATAGCGCTAATACGCAACATCTGGTTGAAATTGCTCAAAAGTTTTGCCCTCGGGTTTATCAGGTTGCTGAACCCGAGGAAATAAACCCAAATTGGTTTAAGGATTTAGGAGGTGTCAGTTATAATAAATTCACTCAAACTTATAAAGCACCTTTGTATTTTAAAAAGCCTCAAGAACGACAAAGGGTTAACTCCCCTAGTTATAAAAACTCTGGTCATATCGACCAACTAAAAGTTGGCGTTGTTGCTGGAACTTCAACGCCCTGCGAGTTAGTGCTCGCGATTGTAGATAAAATTAAAACCAGCGGTACGTCAGAAATTTACACCCTGGCCAAAGTGGCCAAGACTACAGCCAAGGAGGCATTAGACGACTATGGAAAATAATATCCCAACCAATTTACACCAACGACCCAATCCTCCTGAAACGGGCGTGCCTGAAGTGAGTAAGCCCGGTTTGGGAAGATCCGAGAAAGGAGCAGATACACAACAAATAAATCGTGTAAGAAAAATATATGAAGAAGCCTTTCCCACCTTAAAAGAAGGTGAAATTGTAAAAGGTAAAATTATTCGCTGTACTGAAGATTCAGTATTTATTGACTTAGGACTTAAATCGGAAGCAGTCGTGCCGATAAACGAATTTTCCCCAACAGATGTCCTCAGTGAAGGTAACGATGTTTTAGTATATTTAGAAGCCTTAGAAGGCATTGATGGCTTGCCTATAATCTCTAAGAAAAAAGCCGATGCGTTAATCGCCTGGACCGAAATCGAAAATAAAGCCCAGTCACAAGACATCATTACCGCAAAGGTTATTAAAAAAGTAACAGGTGGATTATTAGTTGAAGTTTTTGGGCAAGAAGCATTTTTACCTGGTTCCCAAATTGAATTAAAACCGGTTTATAATCCTGATGAGTATATTGGTAAATTGCTTGAAGTTAAAATCATCTCGGTAAATCCGAAAAAACGCAATATTGTTGTTTCGCGGCGCAAAATTTTAGAAGAAAAATTAGATGAAGCCCGTAGACGGGTCTTCTCAACAATTAAAGTTGGTGATATTGTTGAAGGCACTGTCACCAATCTTACGGATTTCGGCGCATTTGTTGACATTGACGGCGTCCCGGCTTTACTCCACATTTCGGATATGTCTTGGGACCGAATCACTAATCCGGCCGAAGTGCTCAAAAAAGGTGACCATATTAAAATAAAAGTCCTAACCGTTAATCCGGAAAATTACCGCATCACCGTCGGTCTCAAACAATTAACCAAACATCCCTGGGAAGAAATTGAACAACGCTATCCCATTGGGTCTAAAGTAAAAGGCAAAGTTACAACTATTGCGGAATATGGCGTGTTAGTTGAACTGGAAAAGAACTTAGAAGGTTTCATTCATACCAGCGAACTTTCATGGAATAAATCAATCCAACATCCATCTCAGTTATTAAAAGTCGGTGATGAAGTGGAAGCAATGGTTTTGGCAGTTGACCGTGAATTAAGACGCATCTCATTAGGCTTAAAACAAACCACCCCCGACCCGTGGTCAACAATTGAAGAACGCTTTCAGATCGGCGAAAAAATAACTGGTCGGATAACTGCGCTTAAACCTTTTGGCGCCTTTGTCGAAATTGAACCCGGCATTGAAGGATTAATTAGAAATAACGACTTGTCCTGGACCAAACGAGTACGTCATCCAGGTGAAATTGTTAAGAAAAACCAAAAAATTGAAGCCATTATTTTAGATATTGATAAAGAAAATCGCCAAATTGCATTGGGTCTAAAGCAGACCAAAGAAGACCCATTTTATCGGTTAAGTAAAGAATACAAACCTGGCGACCAGATTAGTGCCCGTATTGTCGATATTTCCAAAACTGGCATTATTGTCAATTTGCCGTATGGCATAGAAGGATATGTCCCTAAAACCCAACTAATAGAAAAACTGGGTAAAAAAGATTCTAAATACCAAATTGGTAATTCTCTTGACCTAAAAATCACTCGGATCGATTTTGAAAACCGACGCATCGGACTTTCGGAAAAAGCATTAGCGATATTAGAAGAAGTCGCTACCGACAGAGAAGTTCCTTCTGAAGAAGCAGTTCAATCCTTAGTAACTGAAAAAACCAGTCGTCGCCGGCCAAAAGAAGAAGATTTTCCTAAAAGGGATGAAGTAAAGTTTACATTCGAAGACCACCTTCCGCCAGATGATTTAGAACTTAAACTTCGCAAAAAAAGAAAATCTAAACATAAAAAAGAAGAAAATTCGACTAAGACCTCTGAGTTCGAAGAAATGAATTAAATTTTCTCTGAATGCAATAATTAAGAAAATATTAATTACCATCAGACTTAAGACAAAATAATATTGTTTGTCATCAAACTAAAAAACGATATATATTCAGGTACCATATACAAAACCAAATATGTTGCTTTATTAGATTGGACATATTTTTATAATTTATGAGAATCATTTCTCAAAAACAAACACTAGATTTTTGACAAAGCAGATATGGCCTCTGTGTCCGTAATCAATATCGGCTGTCGTCTCAATCAAGCAGAAGGCGACAGGTTACTTTCTGTTTTCCACAGCCAACTTTCTACCTTTCACGTTCCGCTTTTCCCCTGTCCGGCCGATACAGCCATGCAACGATTTTTCTGCATTCCACAAGTGATAAGACCTGAATTTTTTGACAAAAAGGAATTATGCATCATCAATACTTGTGCTGTAACTGAACAAGCAGTGCGTACATCATTAAAACACATTAAACGATGGGCCAAAAAAACAAATTGTCGAGTAATTGTTACCGGTTGTTTAGCAAGTATCGCTAAACTAAAATTACAAAACATCCCTGGTGTCGATGCAGTAATTACTCAAGATGAAAAGGTTGCGTTATTAGAAAACACTCTTGCCAACCAACCAAATTACCAAGTTTTATCTTTACCTAAACGTACCCGACCCTTAGTTAAAATTCAAGACGGTTGTCCTAATGAATGTAGTTTTTGCATAGTTCGGCTAATTCGTGGTACACCGCGCTCTCGTTCGTTAACATCAATTCTGAATGAAATCGCTGATTTAGTAGAATGTGGCTATAAAGAAATTGTCTTGACCGGCCTGAACTTAGGTGCATATGGTCGAGATTTTACCAATGATTATCTTCAGACGGTGTTTAGTGGTATCGAATCTCAAACAAAAGTACCTTTAATCGCTCTATTAAAATCTTTACCTGATAACAATTGCCGATTCCGGCTGAGTTCCATTGAACCTGATATTCTTATTACATCATTTTCCGTTTTGAGCGAATTTTGCGATTTATGGACTTCAAAGCGCTTATGCCGCCATCTTCATATTCCTTTACAATCCGGTGATAATAACATTCTGAAATTAATGCGCCGAAAATATACAGTTGAAGAATATTGTAATCTAATTGACAAAGTATATTCTAAAATTCCTGATGTCAATATTGGAACCGATATCATTGTCGGTTTTCCTAATGAAGACGCTAAAGCATTTGAAAACACATTAAAAGTTGTTGAATCTTTACCTTTGGGTTATCTCCATATCTTTCCCTATTCGGTCCGACCCCAAACCTCCGCAAGTCATCTTCCGGATAATGTTCCCCAAGAAGAGAAAAAAGAAAGGGTTCGAATTTTACGAGATCTTTCTAAGAAAAAAGCGAACAATTTTAAAAAACAATTTATTGGTCAAGAGTTAGAATTCTTGGTTGAACAAAAACCGTGCTTAAGACCAAATATTAATAAGGCTGGAAATATGATGCCAGTCATTAATGCGCTAAGTGATAACTATATTAGAATTACACTTTCCCCATCGGAGAAGTATCAACCAGGCAATTTATATCGGATTAAAGTGGAGTCAGAAGCATAAATACAAAATATAGATGCGACCGTTACACAAAAACCCGAAGTCGAATGTTAGTTTTTGATTTTAAATCATTTACCATTAGAAATTATCGATTAAACTATGAACATACCTTGTAAAAGAAAAGGAAGAAGGCATAAAATTACAATAAACAATAATGTCCGAATTTATAGGAGTTCATTATGAAAACATTTTGTAAAAGGCTTAAGGGAACATCTGTCTGTCTAATATCTCTAATAATTATTTTATGTGGAAGCGCTCAAGGTAAAGACCAGAAAATCGGCTATGTTGACTTAAATTATGTAATTGATAACTATCGAGCCGCTGTTGATGCCAAACGAGCTTACGAAGCCGAAATCGCCAAATATCGCCAACGCGCCGATTCCTTAAAACAAATATACGAACGGGCGCAAAAAGAATTGGAAGACCAACGCCTGATTCTTTCTGAAGGTGGTTTGAATGCGAAAACTCTCGAGATCCAACAATTAAAAAAGCAGTACGAAGATTACTTAAATGAAGTTTGGGGTAAATCCGGCAGGGCTGAAATTAAAAATCGGGAATTGATTGCCCCAATTCTCCAAAATATCCGTAATGCAGTAAAAAAGATTGCCAACCGAGATGGCTTTATGCTGATTCTGGATGCTTCTGAATCAAAGATTGTATACGCCCAGGCGGATTTAGATATCACCAGCAAGGTTTTAGATGAACTTAATAAAGAATATGCTCCTGTCTCTCCACCTACCACGCTCCAAACACCTGTTGCCATCTTTCCTATTTTTGAAGAAAACACTGAAGCCCAAGAAGAAAATATTGGAAACAGGATGCGCACGGCGATCTATGAATTATTAAAAAACGTGTCAAAAATTAGAACGATTAGCGCCGGTGAGGTTGATAATGCGATAATTAGCAGAAATATCAGTTTAACCAGCCGGATTACTGAATCGGATGTCTATGCCATTGCCCGCCAATTACAAGTTGATTATGTCATAACTGGTATTGTCAGTAAATCAGGCAAACGGGTTAATTTTACAATAATCCTTTCTGACCCACGAGCCGAAAAGATTCTTGCTCAAGAGTCCGGTGAAGCAGCAAGAGTTGAAGAAATTAAGCAAGCCCTTGCTAATCTCTGGTCTCGATTCTCAAGATATTTTAAATAAATTCTCTACCACCAAATACAATCAGCAGTTGACTTAAAGATGTCCGAAATAGATTAATTAAAATATTATCTATCAATTAAAATGCTTATGAATTCCAAATCAAATAAACTACCGATATCCTTTATTGCTGAGTCAGCTCAAATCGCCAAAGATGTCCAAATTTCACCATTTGTTTATATTGGTAATAATGTTAAAATTGGTGCCAAAACTAAAATCCAACCTTTTGTTGCCATCTTTGATAACTGTGAAATTGGTAAGAGAGTAGTAATTGGTTCTGGAACTATTATCGGTAGTCCGGGATTCGGCTATAAAAAAGTAAAAGAAAAATACAAGCGCATTCCGCATAAAGGCAAAGTGGTAATTGAAGATGATGTTGAAATCGGTCAAAATGTCACAATTGACCGGGCAAAAGTTAATGAAACCCGAGTCGGCAAAGGCACAAAAATTGACAGTCTGGTTCATATCGGACATAATGTAAAGATTGGCAAGAACTGCATTATTATTGCTCAATGCGGTATTGCGGGTAGTGTTCGTTTAGGTAATAATGTAATTTTAGCCGGACAGGTTGGCATTAAAGACCATACGGAAATTGGCGACAATGCGATTATTTATGCTAAATCAGCCGTATTCAAAAATGTGCCGAAAAACGGAAAATATTCAGGAATTCCTGCCCGACCTCACAATCAAACGCTAAAAGTCTGGGCAAAATTATTTTCTTCCGTGTAACCTATAATTTACCACCTGAAATTATGCAACAATTTACAATTAAAACGCCCCAGGACTATCAAGGTTGGGGAATAATCTTCAAAAGACAAGTAACAATTCGAATTAGTCCTGCACCGGTTGATACCGGTATTATCTTTAACCCCAATATTTCTGCCAATATCAATAATGCCTTTATTAGCAATCATTTTGTTGGTCTTAAAAAGAATAAGCACAAATTATATTTTGTGGAACATTTTCTCTCCGCCTGTTTCGGATTAGGCGTAGATAATTTATATGTTAATGTATTAGGAGATGAACTGCCCTTTGGAGACGGTAGTGCATCAGTTTATGTGAAATTAATTCAAAGTGCCGGGATAACCAGCCAAAATAAACCCAAAAAATATCTCTTAGTTAAAAATCCCGTCTCTATTGCGGATAAAGACGGGTTATTTTTCATCTTCCCCTCGCAGAAATTATCAATTACTCTTTTGGGTAATTCGTCAATTACTAAAGAAAAATTACCCGATGAGAAGATTACAAGCATCGTCTGGTGTCAAAACAAGAAAAACGATTACCAAAACTCAATTGCACCCGCCCGGACTTTTGGTAATTATCCTGACATTGATTTCTTAAAAAAGATTCTGCCTTTTGAAATTATTACAAAATCGATACCTAATAATAAGAAAAATCTCAAAAGGTCAGATATTGTCTTGCCCAAGAGATTTCGTTATACTGACGAGATGTTAAGACATAAGATGTTAGATTTAATTGGCGATTTGGCACTATTAGGCAAAGTGATAAAAGGTAAAATCATTGCCTTCAATCCTTCGCATAAATTAAACCATAAGTTGCTTAAAAAACTAACCAATATGAAATGAACAAATAATGATTAATTTTATCACTCTGATTAACAAAATCTTATTTAGGGAAAGGATAGATTATGGAAATATACGACATTAAAAAAATTCTACCCCACCGATATCCGTTTCTTTTTATTGACCGAGTAATCGAAATTACGGATAAGAAGATTGAATGTATTAAGAATGTCACGATTGACGAACCGTTTTTCCAAGGTCATTTTCCTGATTATCCACTAATGCCTGGAGTGTTAATGATTGAAGCAATGGCGCAAGCCGCAGGTATTGTCTTGATAAAACTCTTTCCGGAAGATTTTGCCTCAGGAAATGGTGTGCCGCTCTTTTTAGGCATTGAAAAAGCCCGCTTCCGAAAAATGGTGCGTCCTGGAGATACGCTAAAAATCATTTGTGAAATAGTCTCCTTAAAAGGTTCAATCGCTAAAGCCCAAGGTAAGATTTTGGTTGGCGAAGATGTTGTCTGTGAAGGCGAACTGCTCTTAGGCTTCAGCAAATAGATTGCAACTTCCTTAAAGCAACCAGAAAAGTTTATCAACAACTTAAAATTCTGCATCCTATGAGCCGAAGTATTTTCTCATCTAAAATTTTGAAACACCACATCGAGTCGACTAACCTTAAAGCAAGTAATCTTATTAGTCCGAAAGCCACAATTGCTAAAGATTGTAAAATTAGTCCGTATGTTGTTATAAAGGATAATGTTGCGGTTGGCAAAGGTTGCATAATTAAACCCTATGTAATTGTTATGGATAATACCCAAATCGGCGAAGGATGTATAATTAATTCTTTCTCCGTGATTATGAATAATGCTCAAATCGGAAAAAAATGTAAAATCAGTCCTTACACCATAATTAGAGATAATGTCAAAATTGGCAATAACTGTATCATTGGCTCAGGAACAGTAATCGGTTCAGAACCATTCGATGTTAATTATTATGGTGAGCCCAGTTATGTTGAAATTGGCGATAATAATACAATCAGGGAATTTGTTACTATCTCAAGAGCGACTGGTAAATATAATAAAACCCTTATAGGTAATAATAATCTTTTAGGTGCTTATGTCCATATCGGTCATAATGTGATAATCAAAAATAACACGGTCATTACTAATTTTACCCAGATTGGTGGTTATTGTGAAATTGACGATTATGCCAATATTGGTGGAATGAGTGGTATTCATCAATTCTGTCGGGTCGGGAAATATGCTATGGTCGGTGCTTGTTCTTATCTGACAAAAGATTTACCGCCATATCTTATTGGCCAAGGTAATCCATTTAAGGTTTTGGGTGTGAATACTGTCGGATTAAAGCGCAATCGGTTCAGTTCCAAACAAATTAGTAATATTAAAAAGGCATATAAAATTATCTATCGTTCACAATATTGTCTCAGCGATGCGATAAAGATAATTAAAGATACTTTACCTCCTGAAGAGATAATTAAAATCTTGTTAGATTTTATTAGAATGAGTAAGCGGGGTATAGCACTTAAAGAAGAGACTTTGAGAAAAACAGATGGCACCAAACACGATTAACCCATATAAATTTTTGGATTCGCTAATTAATTATGAGCGTCAAACATCTCCCTATTACGATTTCAAATTAGATAAATTTATTAGATTTCTTAAATCCCTTGGCAGTCCGCAAAAAGATTTATCCAATGTCATAATTATTGCTGGCACAAAAGGCAAAGGTTCAACAGCCACTTTTCTTGAAAGTGCTTTAAGTAGTTGTGGTTTAAAAACTGCTCTTTACACTTCGCCTCATATCATCTCAGTTAGAGAAAGAATTAAGTTTTGTGGCAAAGATATTCCTGAAAAAGATTTTGTCCGATTAATAAAAAAGATTCAAGTCAAGGCAAAAAGGTTTAAGATCACATTCTTTGAAGCAATTACTGCAATTGCTTTTCTCTATTTTCAAGAAAAAAAGCCCGACTATATAATCTTAGAAGTCGGTTTAGGCGGTAGATTAGATGCAACCAATGTTACAAAACCTTTAGTCGCTGTCATTACTCGAATAGGCTACGACCATACGAATATTTTAGGAAAGACCCTTGGAAAAATTGCTTATGAGAAGGCTGGAATTATTCATCCCGGCAGTTATGTTGTGCTATCGGCACAAAGACCTTCGGCATTGAAAGTTTTACTTAAGAAAATCCGAGAGACAAGATGCCAGTATGGTCAAGCCGATAAAGCAATTAAAATCACTAAAATCAAGACTGATTTATCAGGTTCAAGTTTCTTCGTCAAACTCCCTAAACAGAAAAAAAGCATATTCTGCCGGATTAAATTAATTGGTCGACATCAGATTGAAAATGTTCGAACTGCGCTTTGTGTGTTAAACTACTTAAAAATCTATGACCATAGAATTAATATTACAGGCGTGAGAAAAGGACTGCGCAATGCCAAAATACCATGTCGGATACAGATTGTTTCGAAAAAACCTTTAATTATCCTTGATGGGGCTCATAATCCCGAATCGATGCAAGCATTAGCCGAAGTTGTTAAAAACATTCTTAAAAGAAAAGTAATATTTATTTTTGGTTCTTCGCAAGGTAAATTAATAAAAGAGATGTTCAAAGCGATAATTCCCACAGCCCAAAGCATTATCCTCACTCAATCGCAAAATCCTCGGCATATACCTGTGTCAGAACTTATTGACAAAATCAAACAATTCAACATTTCATACAAAACTACGCTCACAGTAAGTTCTGCCATCAAAGAAGCAATGCAACAGAACACTGATAACAGACCAATAATAATTACCGGTTCTTTTTATGTTGCCAGCGAGGCACAGCAATTCTTCCAAAAGCAATATAA